>DASPJS010000036.1:0-11098 GCA_035628495.1 Minisyncoccota bacterium | reverse complement strand
TCAACGCTTGGATGGCCCGAGGACAGGGATGGGAATTTCGAAAAATTCTGGGTGAATGGAAAAACGCTTCAGCTTGCGGGCAAAGATCAAGTACGATTTCAATCGATAATGTGGCAGGGAATGCTCATGTCGGCAGGTCTCCCCAGTACGCAGCAAGTGTTTTATCACGGGTTCATCACAAGCGGGGGGCATAAGATGTCAAAAAGTATTGGCAATGTTATTGATCCCATTTCGGTTGTAGAAGAATACGGTGCAGATGCTCTACGCTATTATTTGGCGCGCCACGTACATCCGTTTGAAGATACGGACGTGACTCTTGAGCATTTCAAAGAAATGTACAATGCCAATCTCGCAAATGGCCTTGGTAATCTCGCGGCACGCATTATGCAGTTAGCACAAACGCACTTGAGCGAGCCAGTAAAAGTAGAATTTACAACGTATCCCAAAAACTATACGGATGCACTTCTTAAATTTGAAATTAATGAGGCGATCCACGAAGTATTTCGTCGCATTCAGGCACTCGATCAAAAGATTACACTTGAGGAGCCGTTCAAAGTGATAAAGAATGATCCTGAAAAAGGCAAAGCGATTATCACTGAACTGGTGCGAGAACTTGCGACGATTGATCTTCTCCTCGAGCCGTTCATGCCGGAAACGAGTAAAAAAATAATCGATGCGATTCTCGCAAATAAGAAACCAGAGAATCTCTTTCCTCGCAAAGACTAGCCAGTTCAGACATATTTTGCTACTTTCCTTATAGATAAACAGGGAGAGTTCTTATGCAGGACATGGATATGCTACAGCTAGCTCGTCTTCATGCATGGGATTGGTTTGCACGCGAAACGACCGGTCATGATTGGCATCATGTGCGACGAGTGCATGATCTGGCAGTAAAGATTGCGGAAATTGAGGGTGGTGATCTTACACTAATTGAACTTGCTGCATACGCACACGACATTGGCGATTATAAATTCCATGCTTCTGAAGAGGCGGGGATACAAGCAACGCGGCTTTTCCTTATGCGTTGCATGGTACCGCATGAATTGGCTAAGCAAGTAGAAGATATTGCTCACCGGGTCTCGTTTAAAGGAAGAGATATTCCAGACGATATGCCGACTCTTGAAGGGAAGATCGTTCAGGATGCAGATCGTCTTGATGCTATTGGCGCCATTGCAATTGCGAGAATGTTTACCTACGGCGGCGCACATGGTAGACCTATCCACGACCCTGACGCCACTCTTTTCTATGCAAAGAATGCTCAAGAATATGTCGAACATGGGAAGAAAAGCCGATCAACTTTCAATCATATTTTTGAAAAACTTATGCACTTAAAAGACCGGCTCCATACTCCTACTGCTCGTCAGATTGCGCAGAAGCGCCATGATTTCATGATGCTATTTGCGGAACAATTTCAGAATGAGTGGGACGGCAAATGTTAATTAAGGGCTGCAGCGTAAGCTGCGCCCTTTTGTTATACTTTCGTTTATTATGAAATTTTTCGACGCACATTGTCATCTGCAGTTTCCGCAGTATGACCAAGATAGAGATGGCGTACTCACTCGCATGAAAGATGGGAGAGTTGGAGGCGTTGTGATAGGAACTGATCTTGAAACGAGCAAGCGCGGCGTTGAGCTCGCACGAACTCAGGATTTTTTGTGGGCTTCGGTAGGACTGCATCCCAACGACAATATTGATGAAATCTTTGATGAACAGGCATTTGAACAATTAGCCCAAGATCCAAAAGTGGTAGCAATAGGGGAATGCGGCCTCGATTATTTTAGAAGTGGGGGAACTCTCGAAGAAAAAACTGCACAACAAAAGCGATTTGAAAAACAGATCGCACTTGCACATAAAGTAAAGAAAACGCTCATCATCCATTGCCGCAATGCGCACGATGACGTGTTGAGTATTTTAAAAAATTCGCAAATAGAGATACCCGTTGTGATTCATTTTTTCACGGGTTCTGCAGAGTTGGCGCAAAAATACTTAGATTTGGGCTGTCATCTTTCTTTTCCAGGACCCATAACCTACACCGACATGTATGACGAATCAATCCGCATAGCGCCGCCAAATAAAATCCTTGCAGAAACCGATGCGCCATTTGCTGCACCTGTGCCATTTCGCGGTAAACGCAATGAGCCAGCGTTTGTCGAGTATGTGGTCAACAAGATTGCACAAGTAAAGAATCTTCAAGTTCGTGAGATATCTGCACAAATTATCCTCAATTCACAACGGGTATTTAATATTGAACCGAAACAAGCATAGAATATGATTGGGGGCCACTCAATGTATGGAGTGTGATCATGTTCTACAAACTTTTAACTAGGTTGAGACGCCGCAGCGAGGTGATTTTTGGCATCGCCGCGAAGATGCTTGTTCAATTTTGTCTCGGTGCGTTCATTGTTTTACCTGCGTTTTACTTCGCCGATCGCGCGACTGCTCAATTACACGTTGGCGGAGGAGTTGTGACTGGCATTTACGCTTCAACAGCGCTATCTCGCGGAGCAATCTGCGTACAGGTTGACGATGAGGAGAGTTGCATAAAAGTTAATGACGAAACGCTCGCGATATTTAAGATCGACCAGTTAGTAAGGGTGGTATATAGAGTGGGTCGGATTACAGGTATTTTTGAAGTACAGGAGATACAACGCTATGGACCGTCTTCGATTTCGAGGACGGTCATTTCTTTTGCAATTTATTAAGTATGTGATACAGTGCTGTGCATGGCAGAAATGTCGCATCCTGAGGCTACGGCCGAAGGGTCTACCCAAGCGAATGCCCCCAAGGATAGCCGACCCCTCTACGAGATCGGCTTTCATGTCGTACCTAACTTAGAGGAGGGAAAAGTCTCCGAAGTTGTTGAGGATCTGCGTCGCGAACTCTCAGCTATTAAAGCAGAGATCGTTGGAGAGCAGACACCTCAGAAGATGACCCTTGCGTATGTTATTGAGCGTTCAGTACTGGGAAAACGAGAGAAATTTGGTGAAGCATATTTTGGTTGGATACGATTTGTAGTTGAGGAGCGAAGTGGAATTCCAGAAATAGAAAGCTATTTGCGCCATAAGCGAGAAATCTTGCGGTTCCTTCTCATTGAAACAAAACGCGAAGAGCAGATTGCTCCACGTCGTGCTGTCTTTTCATCAAAGCGACTTGAAGGCGAAACTATTAAGAAGCCTGCAGCGGCCCCAGAGGCGGGTGGTACCGTATCTGATGAAGAGCTCGATAAAAGTCTCGAAGCGCTTGTACAATAAACAATATGAATAAGGCAATTCTTTACGGCAACCTAACACGCGATCCTGAACTGCGGGCACTCCCATCAGGTGCTCAGGTGTGTTCGTTTGGTCTTGCGACCAACAGAGTTTGGCGCGATAAGGAAGGGAATAAACAAGAAGCGACTGAGTTTCATAATATTGTGGTTTTCGGACGACAGGCAGAAACTACTGCGCAGTATCTAAAAAAGGGAAGTTCAGCAATCGTTGAAGGACGTATTCAAACACGCAGTTGGGATTCACCGGAGAAAGGCAAGCAATACCGCACAGAAATTGTTGCTGATCGTATTGAATTTGGTGGCCGCGGCAGCGGTGGTGGCGGACGTGCGGCACCATCACAAGGTGATACGGAGGCTCCGCAGCGAGCGCCCAAGGAAGATTCTATTGAATATCCAGAAGAAGATATTAATCCTGATGATATTCCATTCTAAATATTTATGGCTATGCAAAACGATTCTTACACACAGCTCCAATATATTGATTACAAGGACGTAGAAACGCTCAAGCGGTTTCTCAATCCGCACGGCAAAATCATGTCGCGCCGACGCACGGGACTTTCTGCAACCAATCAGCGTGCACTTGCAAACGCTGTAAAGCGAGCACGCTACATGGCACTTCTGCCGTTCATTGTTCGCTAGCGTTTATCAACGCGCTCAACGTAGTTCCCAGTTTCAGTATTTACGCGAACAATATCTCCTTCGTTTACAAAGAGGGGCGCATTGATGATGGCTCCGGTCTCAAGAGTAACCTGCTTTGTTCCGCCTTGTGCGGTATTGCCGCGCACAGCCGGCGGCGCTTCTTTAACAGTGAGTTCCACTTTAATCGGAACGCGCATTGAGATTATTTTGTCGTTAAATATAAGCGCATCTACTACCGTATTAGGCTTTAAAAATATTGCCGCTGGTCCAATAACATCCTGTGTAAGAGCAAAACGATCAGCGGGGTTGGTAGGGGAGCAGAACCAATATTCACCGCGATTGCTGTAGAGATATTTTGCAGACTTGAGCGAAAGGTCTGCCTCCTCTACCTTGTCTGAGACATGAAAGGATGCCTCGGTAACTTTACCGGTTATGAGATGGCGCAGCTTTGTTTGATTTACTGGCTTGCGCTGCTGTTTGCGAAAGACGTGTGCGTCCAGGACTTCATAGGGCGCGCCATCCATAAGAATAAATTTCTTTGGGAGAATCTCGTTATATTCAAGCATTGGGATATTTTACACAAAAAACGCCTCAATACAAGGCTTTTGTAACCTTTAGAAACTCGCGAAGTTGTAAAAAGCGTCCCATCGTATATTCTGGGGTTATGGGTACAAACTATCTCTCTTCACATGAGGAGAGCGGGCAGAAGCCAGACGAAGAAATTCTGAGGCAATCGCTTGCGCATCCGCATATGTTTGCAATTCTGGTGCGCAAGTACGAGGAGCCTTTTCTGCGCAAGGCACGTTCTATCGTGCGCGATGAGACAGCGGCACAAGATATTGTGCAGGAAGCATTCACGAAAATTTATCTGAATGCCAAAAAGTTCCAAAAAGTTGATGGCGCCTCGTTCTCTTCATGGGGGTACCGCATTCTAATCAACACCGCGCTCACGCATTACATGCGTCGCAAACGCAGAGGGGAAATGACGGTAGAGCTTGACGAAGAAATCTGGAATCTTATTCCTGATAAGAATCTTCGACAGTTTGAGAAACGAGAGCTTATGGATGAAGTAGCCTCAGTGCTCTCACGTTTGCCGGCGCCATTTGCGAAAGCATTAACGAGCTTTTTCCTAGAAGGGAAGTCGCAAGAAGAAATGGCACACGAGGAAGGCGTTTCAGTTGGAGCCATTAAAACGCGAGTACATCGAGCAAAAAGAGAGTTTAGAAAAGTTTACGAGACAATAACCACACAACCATGAGTAAAATCGAAGAACAAGTTATGGCAAGCGTTGCCGTCATTCACACGACTCGCAGAATGCTTAGCAAAACTGCGCTCAAGGTCTATGTCCTTGCGATTTCTTTCTGGGGGATTGTGGCACTGGTTTCAGTAGGAAGTGTTACGCAGAACTTTACAAATGTTGCACAGCATGGCGTAGGGGATATCGTTCTATTTTTGATCTCTGCCGTGCTCTCAACTACAATCCTTGTTCAGCTTGTGCTTATTGCAGCGGTAGGCTCACTTGCGTCGCTATTCATCGACGTCGTCCGATCCACTCGTCGCACTTTTCTTGCCTGAGGCATTTTCTGCCAAGCCTTTATTGATCTCGCTGAGAATCTGATTCGCAATTTTTTTGTTTTCTCGTAGATAGGTTCGAGTTGCATCATAGCCGCGACCGAGCTTCTCCTCGCCGAAAGAGTAGGAGGAACCTGACTTGTGGATAACTCCTAGACGCTCTCCGAGGGCAATGATCTCGCCCTCACGAGAAATTCCTTCATTATAGAGAAGATCGAACTCAACCATGCGAAACGGTGCTGCGACTTTGTTTTTAACAACTTTTACTCGGTGGCGTCCGCCAACAACTTCTTCGCCTTTTTTTATTTGTGCAACACGGCGGATATCGAGTCGGACTGAAGTATAGAACTTGAGGGCCTTCCCTCCTGGAGTTGTTTCAGGATTTCCGAACATCACACCAATCTGCATGCGAATTTGATTAATAAATAGAACAACAGTTTTACTTTTTGAAACAATACCGGTGAGCTTGCGCAGAGCCTGAGACATGAGGCGCGCCTGCTTCCCCATATGCGACTGACCCATTTCTCCCTCGATTTCATCTTTTGGAGTAAGGGCAGCAACAGAGTCGATAACAATGATATCTATTTTTCCAGATCGCACGAGACTTTCAACGATTTCGAGAGCCTGTTCTCCTGTGTCGGGCTGAGAGACTAAAAGATTCCCGATATTTACGCCGATTTTTTTTGCATATTCAGGATCAAGCGCATGCTCGGCATCTATAAATGCAGTTACCCCACCCCTTTTTTGTGCTTCGGCTATTGCATGTAGTGCGAGAGTAGTCTTTCCAGAAGATTCCGGGCCAAAGACTTCGAGTATTCGGCCGCGCGGATAGCCGCCGATACCAAGCGCCCAATCGAGCCCAATCGAGCCTGAGGGAATTACATCAATATCAACTTTCGGCTGATCGCCCAATTTCATGATGGACTCGTCACCGAATTTTGTTTTAATCTCGCGGATCGCTGCGTCTATTGCGGCACTGTCCTTGGTTGCTGCTCCTGTTCCTTTTTTCTCCTTCGCCATAAATAAATTATTTCGCCAAAGCTTTTAGGCCTCGACTCTACAGTAGTTTAAAACAGTAATATGAACCTGTGCGGAAGCGCGCCTCCCAAAGCGATCTGTCGCCGCGACTGTGAATATAGCATACCCTGGTGGTGGCGAAAGCCTCTCCATAAAGTATCCCTCTTCGTCAGTAAACGCAGGAGCGTCGTTAATAGTGAGGAAAGAAATATTTTCTGCTTTGCCTGCGATTAGTATTGAGTCGCTTGAAGTTGCAGAGCCATTAATTGGCGACTCTATGGTAATACTTGGCCCCCCAACGAGACGCCTCGCTTCAAAAATCCCGTAGACTAGAACGGCAAATACCACGAGGGTAAAAAACAATTGCTTCATATCTCATCATTGGTAGATTGAGAGGCTCCTTTTTGGAGCACATCTCGTGGTTTTGAACCCATTTGTGGACCAACTATGCCCTTTGCTTCAAGCATATCCATAATCCGTGCTGCGCGAGCATAGCCAAGGCCTAAGCGTCTCTGGAGGAATGATGTCGATGCTTTACCGCTTTCAATAACAACTTTTCGCGCTTCTTCGAGCATGTCATGATCAACTTCCTCATCAAAACCAACTTCAGGGCCAGCGGAGCTGCTGCCTCCTGTATCTACACTCACTGTGCTTCCCCCAATATCAATAGGAAGTTCTGGTTCGTTATTTTCTGCAATAAAGTCCACTATCTTTTTTACTTCTGACTCGCTTATAAATGCACTTTGGAGACGCACCGGTTTACCCATATCCCCTGAGAGGTAGAGCATATCTCCAGCGCCCAGAAGTTTTTCTGCGCCGCCCTGGTCAAGAATAGTGCGAGAGTCGATTTGCGACGCCACCTGGAGCGCAATACGAGACGGAACATTTGCTTTAATGAGGCCGGTGATGACGTTAACTGAGGGTCGCTGGGTTGAGAGAACGAGATGAATACCCACCGCACGACTCATCTGTGCAAGGCGCACAACTGACGCCTCAAGTTCTCGAGGGTAGGTTTGCATGATATCCGCGAGCTCATCGATAATGATGACGATGTAGGGCATAGCTTCCGGAATTTTTTCTCCTTCCTCAGGTTTTCTCTTGCGAAGCTTCTCAAGCGCAGGTGCAAGAATATTCTCATGATATGAATCAATATCGCGCACGCGGTTTTCTTGAAGAATATTGTAGCGTCTCTCCATTTCTTTTCCTGCCCACCGCAGCGCTACGATCGATCGCTTTGCATCAGTAATAACGGGTGTGAGGAGGTGCGGGATGGCGTTATAGAGCGTGAGCTCCACGCGCTTAGGGTCGATCATGAGGAATCGCAGACGCGCTGGGCCAAGTCTATATAAGAGCGACGTAATAAGTGTATGTATCGACACGGATTTTCCTGAACCGGTCGCTCCTGCGATAAGAACATGGGGCATTTTGCCAATATTTCCAAAGTGAGAACCGCCCGCGATGTCGCGGCCCAAGGCTGCCAAGAGCGGTTTGCGTGATTCTGAGAATTCTTGTGATTCAAGAATTGTTCCGAGACCTACAGTCACTTTAGAAGAGTTCGGGACTTCAATACCAACGAGCGATTTTCCTGGAATAGGTGCTTCAATGCGCACTGGGTGTGCTGCGAGAGCGAGTTCAAGGTTATTTTGAAGAGCAACAATTTTCTGCAGGCGGACTCCTTCAGCAGGTTTTATTGCATAGCGCGTGACCGAAGGGCCAATTGAAATTTCATCGAGTTCCACAACGATGCCGAAGTTTGCAAGTGTTCGCTTTATGATGTTTGCATTGCCTTTGATGTCGCCCACACCTGGCCGGCCGCGGTCTCGCTCAAGGAGCGAGAGTGGTGGTGGCATGTATTCTCCAAGGAGCGTTGCAAGTGCATGAGCCGCAGCTTCTTTAGAAGCTTTTACAGCTTTTTGTGGTTGTGGGGTGGCGATCTGAATTTCTTCCTCAATATCTTCGACCTCTTCAGGTGTATCTAAATTGACTCCAGTTAGTACTGGCTCCTTCTCTCCCATAGGTTGCTTTGTGAACGGTTTTGAGAGAAGCCGCGCAAGTGCATATATAGGAGCGCCGGAAATGTTGCCTTCAAGAAGAATGAGAATTGAGATGAGTGCAAATCCCCCCAAAATTGCTATAGATGCGTATACATCAAAAAATTGAACCAAGGGCTGGGCTATCGAGCTTCCGATGAGGCCTCCTTGGCCGCTGCTCACTACAGTTACAAACCCAAGACCCGCAACAAAGAAGACGACGCTGGCGATCGCCTTGAGAATATTCATGGCTTTCTCTTGCTCCCTTATTGCGCCACCAGCAAGTACAAAAAAAAGAACGGGGAGGAGAAAGTACCCTACCCCAACGAGGTTAGACAGATTGTAGTAAACGTCGCTTCCGGCGACCCCTGCGCTATCAAACGCGGCCAAAGTAAGAAAGATACCGACAACAGCAAAAAGGATTGCCACTATTGCCCGCTTTGTTTTTCCTGGCAGGGAAGTCAACGGACCAGCTGATTCGGCCTTAGCCTTACTTCCTTTACGCGCCATGGAAGAATCATAGCATGTGGAGTACGCTCTTGCGCAGACGCGAATTCGCGCTACTCTAAGACAAATAATGTCCTTTGGTTGTCTCAGAGAGCATTAAGGACATTAAAGACATTGTATGGGACAGGGCAAACATTATGAACAGAGATTTTCACGAAATAGCTTTACAATCAATCCTATTTAAAGGACGAGGAGATGTCTATTTTTGTTATCTAAAATCAGAAAAAATTGCTCATGTTTTGTTTGTGCTCGCGCAACATTCTGGCGTTAAAGACAGTGATGACTTTGAAAATCTCCTTACATTGAGTGCGCAGTTGCCACAAACGATTGTTCATTTTGTCGCAGGGGAAGTTGATGCGGCGAGTGTACTCGCGGACATATTTTCTTTGCTTTCGAGCGTACGGTTAAGTGCGACCGCAGGCTACATTAGTAGTGAAAATGTTGCTCTCATTGCGGCAGAATATGAAAACCTTGCAAAACGGATTGCCGGGGAGAACCACCCCTCCCCTTTTGTTTCGTCCAAAGATTTTTCTGTCCACGAAGTAAAACTCATTAGCGAACCTAAGTCTCTATTTACTAGTGCCGCATCTGCACTTGAGAGCAGGGAGATGTCGCATACGGGAATAAAGGACAAGAATAAAAGACATGATGAAGGACAGAACAATAGGACATCTCAGATCCTTGATTTTGTTAGAAGCCATAAGGGCGTTTCTATAAAAGATATAGCAGCAGTGGTGCGGGGATGTAGTGAAAAGACTATCCAAAGAGAGCTGGGGAATCTTATTGAGCGGGGATTGGTTGAGCGTAAAGGTGAGCGACGCTGGAGCCTCTATTTTGGGGTCGGCTCCCCTGCTTAAGGTCGCGTTGACGGTTTGTCTTCCTTAGTATAGGGTTGGACTGTGGAACTAGACGACAAAGCAGGGCCCCAGAAGGGCTCCTTTGCCTGTTTAGGAGAAGGGTTGAATAAACCGCTTATCCACACAGTTTTTTTGTGGTCCTTGTACGTATAGCAATATAATAGTTCTAGTACCTGAAAACGGTACTTCTGCATACGCCAAAGGGCAACGCAGTCTGTCGTTCATTGACAACTGAATATTCGAAAGAAAGTTACACAAGGGGCGCTGTAAGCAGAATCTGCTTAGGGCGTCATTAACAGTGTTCTCAATACAGCCACTCATAATTCCTTCATTGTTGCAATTACGGTTGGTACATCAGTCCAAAATCTTGCTACCAAGGCACGCTTCAGAACATCCTCTCTTTAGAAGAGATCGGGTCGTATGATGCGGTCGGTAGATAGTCGTTCGGTTCCTTTATTTAGGTAGATTACAAGTAAATTATTATTTGTTCGTATTAGTAAGGATATGACTATTACTCAGAGTTCGACACGGCTCGTCGCAGTTGTAGCGGGTGTTGCAGTTGCAGTTGCTCTCATCATGGGAGGATTCGCAGCAGCCCCAGCTCAAGCGGCAGCTCTGACGCAGTCACAAATTGATGCGATCGTATCACTCCTCACCTCTTTTGGTGCAGATGCTACGACTATCAACAACGTGAAAGCGTCTCTCTCAGGCGGCACTCCTTCTGGAGGTGGTTCGTCTAGCGGAGGTTCTGGCGCAGCGTGCTTCACCTGGACACGAGACCTTCAACAGGGTTCCTCGGGTGCAGATGTAAAAGCGCTCCAGGTCTTCCTCAATTCCAATGCAGGGACTATGGTCAGTGCATCGGGTGCAGGTTCTCCTGGAAATGAGACCTCAACCTTCGGTCCTGCGACCAAGGCAGCGGTTATCAAATTCCAGACAGCTAACAGTGTCGCTCCGGCAGCGGGTTACTTCGGCGCAAAGAGCCGAGCAAAAGTAGCTACGATGTGCTCAGGTGGTACTGGTACTGTTCCAACACCGACCGGCCCTGGCATCACTGTCAGTGCTGCTGCCCAGCCTGCTAACGCACTTGCACCTCAGGGTGCAACACGTGTTCCATTCACGACCTTCACTGTCACCAACAACACTGGTGCAGCGGTGACGATCAACGGTGTAACCGTGCTGCGAACTGGTTTCGGTATTGACGCAAA
>DASPJS010000035.1:0-3355 GCA_035628495.1 Minisyncoccota bacterium | reverse complement strand
GTATTGGCGAGCCCGAAGATATTTTTATTGGAGTTGCCGCAGGTATTGATACATTTGACTGCGTGCTTCCGACGCGCAATGGGCGCACTGGCGGCATCTATACGAGATATAGAAAGATCCAGATTCCAAACGCAGAATACCGTGAAGATTTTAGCCCGCTCGATTCAGCGTGTGATTGCTTGATTTGTAAGAACTATACACGCGCCTACGTTCACCATCTATTTCGCAGTAAAGAGCTACTGGGCCCCGTACTTGCATCAATGCACAACCTCTTTTTCTTAGCGAATCTTACCGATCAGATTCGAAAATCTATTTTGGATGGTATGTTCGAACAATTTCGGGATTCCTTTTTGAATTCATACAAAAAATAAAGCACCAGCGCTAAACTGGTGCTTCGACTGCATTTGGATTGCTCGTCGACAAGGAACTTTTAGAAGCGGAAATTGCAGTGACAGAAAGGATCTGGACGTACACTTCTTGTGATGGAACACTTGAGAGTGCGCTGCGTGCCGTTTTTTCTGCGGCTTCTTTGCTCTCCGCTTCGACAATAACTTCTCCTGCATGTACGGGTGACTGTTCATCGACATACAGACGACGATGAAACGGGTCGTACGGTTCTGACTTTCTATATACGATTCTCCACGACTCCATGGAGGCCTCCGTTTTTTGATTGAAAAAAGAACTGTCTGAAGCTATCATCTAGTAACTGTGATTGTCAAAGAAAAGTTTGTAAACAAATCACCATTTACGCCCGCTGGCGACCAGCCCAAGGCAATTGAAGCCTTAGTTAACGGCTTAAAAAGGGAAGAAAGGCACCAAACACTGCTCGGGGTCACCGGCTCCGGGAAGACTTTCACCATTGCTAACGTTATTGAGCAAGTGCAGCAGCCGACGCTCGTCATTGCACACAACAAGACACTTGCCGCGCAGCTCGCACAAGAATATCGAGAATTTTTTCCGGACAACGCTGTTCATTATTTTGTTTCCTACTATGACTACTACCAACCAGAGGCGTATATTCCACATTCAGATACATATATAGAAAAGGAAGCGCAAATTAACGAAGAGATTGATCGCCTGCGGCACGCATCAACCCAGGCGCTGCTCACGCGTCGCGATGTCATCATCGTCGCGTCCGTATCCTGCATTTATGCACTTGGTTCGCCGGAGGAATATCGAAAGGTGCATCTTGAGCTAGGACCCGGTGTAAAGACTGATCGCGCAACCCTTATCCGTGACCTCATCCGTATTTATTTTGAACGTACCACCGCCGATATTGCACCGGGTTCATTTCGAGCGCTCGGTAATTCAATTGAGATCATGCCCACCGGCGAGCGTGTTATTTACCGAATCGATTTTGGCGAGCACGGAATTGAAAAAGTGCGCATGATTGATGCAATCACGCGCGCAGAGCGCGAGACTATGAATTCAGTCTTTCTTTTTCCTGCGAAGCACTATGTCACGCCTGAGGATGAGCGCTTGCGTGCCATGGAGGACATCAAGTTTGAACTAAAAGAGCGTCTAGCGAATCTTGAGCGGCAAGGAAAGATACTTGAAGCGGAACGCCTCAAGCGCCGCACCAATCATGATCTGGCACTCATTCGTGAAATTGGCTATTGCAACGGTATTGAAAATTACTCGCGTCATTTCGATGGCCGTAAGCCCGGCGAGCCGCCATATACGCTTCTTGACTATTTCCCACACAACTCCGATGGAACGCCCGATTTTCTGACTGTTATCGATGAATCGCATGTTACTGTGCCGCAAATTGGCGGCATGTACGCAGGCGATCGTTCGCGCAAAGAAACCCTTATCGACTTTGGCTTTCGCTTGCCCTCGGCTATTGATAACCGCCCTCTTATGTTCGAAGAGTTTGAAGAGCGAGTAGGACAGGTGATCTATACTTCTGCGACTCCTGGTCCATATGAGCGAGCAAAATCAGTAAATAATATTGTTGAGCAAATAATCCGTCCGACCGGTCTCGTTGATCCTATTATCGATGTGCGTCCGGTAACAGGTAACGCCGATCACGACGCTAAAGGCCAAGTGCAGGATTTTCTCGACGAAGTAGAACCTGTAATTGAACGAGGAGGTCGCATCATGGTAACGACGCTCACAAAGAAGATGTCCGAAGATTTGGCGGAATATCTCAAAGACAGAGGGGTGAAAGCCGCGTATCTTCACAGTGATATTGAGACGCTTGATCGCATAACGACGCTCACGAACCTACGCAAGGGTGAATATGACGTGCTTGTGGGCGTAAACCTCTTGCGCGAAGGCCTCGATCTCCCGGAAGTTGAGCTTGTAGCCATACTCGACGCTGACAAATCAGGATTCTTGCGCTCAGAGACGTCACTGATTCAAACGATTGGCCGCGCTGCTCGTAATGTAGCGGGTAGAGTGCTTCTCTATGCCGATGAGATGACGCCACAGCTCAAGAAAGCGATTGATGAAACAAATCGTCGTCGCGAGCTGCAGACGGCCTATAACAAAAAACACGGAATCACACCGCAAACGATAAAGAAAAATATTAAAGATATTACTGAAGAGCTGCGAAGCGAGCACACGAAGGCTGTAGTCTCGATGCTTGAGATTGATAAAGATCTCTACAAAAAGAATCCGCGCAAATTTATTGCCGACAAACGCTCGCAAATGGCGCAAGCAGTGCAAGATCTCGATTTTGAAACCGCAGCACTCATTCGCGACGAGATATTTGCACTTACGGGCGAAGGAAAAAAGAAGAAAAAACAAAAAGCGTGATACAGTGCCGGTAGATGGTAGCGACGGAGAGTGAAATGACGAGCGATAATTCCCATTGGCCAATGCTGCGTCCCATGAGCGAGCAGAAGCATTCCAAAGAAGAGAGTAAGGAGAAGGATCGTGAACGTAAGTACGATCCCCACGACAATCTCAAGCGCACGTTTGATGTAATGCCGCCTGCACGGCCTCCGCAGCCAAAAAGATCCACCAAATAAGTCTAATTTTGGTAGGTGCTATAGGGGCACTTGACAAGAATGCTCATAGGGTGTATACTAGGAATAGTTAGGATATGGACGTCGCTTCTTTAGCAGAAGGTCAGATCCCTGGGTGACGCACAGGGCGCCCCAGAAATACCGCTTTCCATAATACCCGCATGAGACGGAAAGTGATGGAGAGAAGTTAGTGGACTCCTGCTGCTACAGGAGCGAACTAGCGGCTGATTCGCGAGCGACCATGGAATCAGTCAAACATTTATACAGCCGTCTCTTTTAGAGACGGCTAATTTTTTATACTTACGCTTAAAACGTTGAAAAATATAGAACGTAACTATTGCCAGATTTTTTTAACATTTTGTAATCCGTTATCCACTAGTATC
>DASPJS010000034.1:0-8021 GCA_035628495.1 Minisyncoccota bacterium | reverse complement strand
GTTGATTCAGGCGACTCTATCGTCACTACACTCAGCGGCGATTCAGCAGCAGTCACAGGCCTTACGTCTGGCTATAACGTAGGTACTACTACGTCTAGCGGCGAGGTCGGTGCAACGGCAGCGAACTTCGTCTGGTCCGGCAACTCATCGACTACTGCAACTCGTACAGATGTGGACTGGACTAACGGCTTCAATGTCTCAGGTCTTCCATCGGGCGGTCTCATCCAGGCTCGCTCAAACTAATCTCTCAAAGATTAGTGCACTGTAGAGAAGCTAGACTTCTCGCACCAGGGCAGCAAAAACCCCACTCGCAAGAGTGGGGTTTTTGTATTACGATACTTTTTATGTCTGAAATTAAGCGTAATCTTTTGATCGGGGTTGGCCTTGCTGCGGCTATCGCGGGAGGCGCATATTTCGCACTTGGAGGCACGTCAATGTTGCCGGGGCAAAACCAGAATTCAACTACAACCGTAGGAGGTGTGAGCGGGACGGGAGACTTTACTGTCGAACCAGTGGGGGTAGGTCCGCCTTCTCTTAACCGGCCTATTGCCATTACTGCACCGCTTTCAGAAGATGTAAAAGTCGTTCTCAGAAATCTCTTGGAACAACAGATAGCTATGCTGCGCAAAGAGCCGACTCGGGTAGATTTGTGGTTGCAGCTAGGCACAAATCGCAAAATCGCAGGCGATTATGAGGGAGCAATAGAGGCGTGGGAGTATGTAGCTCAGGTTGCGCCCAAGCAGGTTTCGGCTACTGCGCATGGTAATTTAGGGGATCTCTATATGTATTTCATCAAAGACTATCCGAAAGCCGAAACGCGTTTTCAGCAGGCGATAGCGCTCAATCCTAACGTGATTGAATACTATAGAGCGTTGTTCTACCTCTATCGAGACATATTTAAGGACTCTTCCAAGGCAGAGGCCATTCGCGCAGAGGGTATTAAAAACAATCCTGGCACAACTGATCTCCAGCAGTTAAAATAGAAAAGTGGATCGCTATTTCACAAAAACATTTTTCAGATTTTTTCTAGGATTTGTCATCATTCTCGGAGTAGCATTTGGAGTTCTCCTTGGAGCGTCAACACAAATGCCCAAGCCCGTTGACAACGTGGCTTCTCCAGAGTAGATTGTTTTCACAAGGGCCAGAGACAGTCGGTATCCGCAAGGTGTTAATGTCCTGACGAAAGGAAGGGCGCCGGCCGAGGTAGGTCGATTCTCCACAGCCCTTATTTAGAAAAGGGCATTTAATTTGCCCAAAAGAAGTTTTAGGTTTTTACAAAAACCTAAAATGAGAAATAGTATGGCAATTACACGACAGAAGAAAGAAGAAGTCGTTGCAAAAGTGAGCGATGCCTTGGGAAAAGCAAAAACATTTGTTTTTGCGAATTTCAAAGGACTTACGGTCGCTGAGCAAAACGAAATGCGTAAAACGCTTCGTGCCCAAAACATTAACTACACAGTAGTCAAGAAATCGCTTCTTGGGCGAGCGCTTGGTAGTGCAAAAATAGAAGGTTCCGCTCCGGAACTTCAAGGCGAGATAGGCATCGCCTACGGCGAGGATGAACTTGCGCCGGCTCGCGAAGTTGCGGTCTTCGTAAAGAAGTTTCCTGAGCATCTCGCATTCGTCGGGGGTATTTTCGGCGGAAAATATGTAGGGAAGGAAGAGATTATATCGATTTCAGCAATTCCTGGAATGGATGCGCTTCGTGCCCAATTCGTACAACTTATCAATAGTCCTTTGCAGCGCTTTGCAGTAGTGCTTAACGCAAAAGCTGATAAGGGAGAATAATCAAATAAAATGGCAGACGAAACAGCAGTAGCAGTCCCTGAGAAATTCAAGGACATTGTAGAGAAAGTAGAGAAGATGTCAGTGCTCGAACTCCACGAGCTTGTTAAGGCGCTCGAAGGACACTGGGGTGTGTCGGCAGCAGCAGTTGCGGTTGCGGCTCCGGGAGCAGGTGCAGGTGGCGCAGCTGAAGAGAAGACAGCATTCAATGTGCAGCTCGCTGATGCTGGTGCACAGAAAGTTGCAGTTATCAAAGCAGTTAAGGATGCACTTGGTCTTGGTCTCAAAGAGGCAAAAGATTTGGTAGATGCAGCTCCGGCGATGCTCAAAGAGGGTATGAAGAAGGAGGAAGCAGAAGCACTTAAGAAGGCAGTTGAAGCAGCGGGCGGCAAGGTCGAATTAAAGTAACTCCGTTACTTTAACGAAGATCCCGAGGCATCCGAGGGATAAGAACTTAAGTAATTCTAAAGACAAATTCTAATGCAAGGGTCCGGCTATTGCCGGACTTTTGCTTTAAGCGTACTGTGGCGTACAGATAGCAGACGAGGAAATCCATGACGCATAGGCACCCCATCAACATTAGTCTTCTGAGATTAATGAACCCAGACTTCGACACTGCCGTTAAAAAAGGAAGAAAATGGGCGACCAGTCATGTTCGAAAGATTAAACAATTCAATGCTGGAATCAAACATTCGTTCGAACGAGACTTCGATGGAACCTCGCGCAACTGGTGCGGCAAGTGTCCATTTCCAGAAGGATGCCAATTTTGTGATCTTGACTAAATCAACTCTCGTCTCCGACCACTAATCGGAGACCTTTTTATTACTCAAATAAATTGAATAGCAGTGGGGTGATATATCATCTCACCCTGGTTGATATATCAAACCACCAAAAGACCCGGCGATGGCCGGGTTTTTTGTTTTGTGATACTGTCTTGCGCGGACACGCACTAATGGAGAGCTGCAGATGGAGAATACTTTAGCGGTGGAGTTTCTGACACCTGATGTAATTCGAAAAGATCTGGAGGCTATAAATACTCTTCTTCAGGAGTATAAAACCACGATAACTATGAGCGATCTTGAAGATATTCTAAACCAAGATCGGATATTGGTTATTCGAGATGAGAAGGGTGTCATTGTCGGTATGGCAGGCTTCTTTGTCTATCGCAAGCCAACAGGACTTGTTGGCGTGGTTGAGGATGTAGTGGTTTCTCCTGATTATCGAAAGCGCGGCTTGGGGCGTAAGCTCATGGAAGAAATCCTTCATATTGCACGTACTGAGAAACTTAAGTATGTGTTTCTCACCAGTAACCCAGCTCGCGTGCCGGCCCGCGCCCTGTACAGAAGTTTGGGATTTAAAGAGTGGGAGACTACTCCATTCAGGATATTTTTGTAGGTGAAGTTGCTGCCGACCCTCTTGCGGTCGGCAGTTTTTGATTTTCTGATTCATTATTTTTGCTATTACGAATACATTTGCGTAGAATGCGAATGTAACTCTGATTTTCCGTATGGTTGATGTCCTCCCGAAACTGTTTGGATCATCTGCACGAGTGAAATTGCTCAGGCTTTTTCTATTAAATCCCGACTTCACATTTACTATCGCAGAAGCGGGTTCTCGCAGCAGGGTTCCTGAAAAGTATGCTCGCAAAGAGATACTTCTTTTTACGCGCCTGGGTCTTATAACGCGCACCGGAAAAAATCCGCATTATGGTTTGACTCCAGATTTCCCAAATTTGGCGGAGCTTCAAAATCTTTTACTTTCGACGTCGCTGAGTACCGAGGACATAGTGAAGCGTCTTAAGGGCACGGGTAATATTAAGTTTGCACTTGTCGCGGGCATGTTTATCGGCGAGTGGGATGGGCGGGTCGATCTTTTTGTAGTAGGAGATCAAATGCGCGAAGATGTACTGAGCAGACAAATCAAAATTTTGGAATCGGAACTGGGACGGGAGATACGCTATGCGGTGCTTTCGACGCAAGAATTCTTTTATCGCCTGAGCATGAATGATCACCTGGTGCGCGACGTGCTCGATTTTCCGCACGTAGTCGTCACGGACCGCTTAGGCATAGAAACGGAGTAGGCCAATCTGCCGCTCTATATATAGAGCACACTATCCACAGTAGCGCTCTGGGGGGAAGCTTCCGTTGCTACAATTAAGGAGGAGATTAACAATTAATATTAATAATTTTTTTGTACTATGATCGTACAGTCATGGGTTGACGTATTGCAGCAGTCATTTGCAACGATGCTCGCAAGTGCCGTCGCTTTCATCCCGAGCTTGGTGTTCGCAGTCATCATTTTCGTGGTGGGGTGGTTTATTGGTTCTCTTTTGGGTCGCGTCGTTGCACAAGCGGTGCGTGCTATAAAAGTAGATCAGGCGCTTCGCTCAGCAGGAGTTGGTGACATAGTGTCGAGGGCAGGTTACAGCCTCGACGCCGGAGCGTTTCTTGGTGCTTTGGTTAAGTGGTTTGTTATCATCGTCTTTTTACTCTGGGCGCTCCAGGTGCTGGCACTAACACCAGTAACTCTCTTCCTTCAGCAGGTGGTAGTGTCCTTCTTGCCTCAGGTTATTGTAGCGGTTCTCATTGTGCTTATCGGCGCAGTCATTGCTGAACTCGCACAGAATGTAGTAACAGGGAGCGCGCGCGCAGCGGGTATCCGCTCCGCAGGTTTTGCAGGCGCAATTGCGCGCTGGTCTATTTGGGTGTTCGCAATTGCAGTGGCACTCAGTCAGCTTGGTATCGGTGCACAATACTTCCAGACACTCTTTATGGGTATCGTGGTAGCGCTCTCGCTTGCCTTCGGTCTTGCCTTCGGTCTTGGCGGCCAGGAAGCGGCAGCACGCTACGTTGAGCGTGTTCGAGAAGATCTGCGAAAGGGTCATCAATAAGAAATAGGTTCTCAAGAGAAACCGCCTCCATAGGAGGCGGTTTTTCGTTGAGAAATAAAGTAATCTCGGTCGCCTTCGGCGCCGCTTATACGCGTGATCGGATGACGGAAATAGACGCCACAATGCCGAGAAACCCTTAATATTTGACACTTTTTTACCGCTCGTATATACTACTAAACGTAGATATGACGACTAACAACAAACTCAATTGGCGGTGATGAACTAGCGATTTCTTGTCGTGTGTTCTCCCGCGAAGAGCGGGTTTTTTGTTTCTCAGCCGAGGCCGGAACGCCAAGGAAATGTCAGTCTACAAAGAACTTTGATAAACGAATCCCATTGCACAACCGCTTTCCAAGCGGGTCTTTTCGAGGATGTGTAGATGGACAGGTAGCCCCGACGCTTTGACGGGGTTTTGAGCGGTAACGCTCAGAAAAATTTCAAAGCAAAAACAACAACAAATTATTGCGGTTCTCAAGCTTCTTTTCTAAACGAAAGGAAACTTAAGGGCGTATGGTGGATGCCTAGGCTTTAAAAGGCGATGAAGGACGCGGCGTGGCGGCGATACGCTCCGGGGAGGTGCCAAGCAACCTTCGATCCGGAGATGTCCGAATGAGGAAACTCAATGGATAGAAATATTCATTAACTGGCAGCAATGTCGGTTGCAGACCTCGGGAAGTGAAACATCTCAGTACCGAGAGGAAAAGAAACCAATAGGTATTTCGTTAGTAGCGGCGAGCGAAAGCGAATCTAGCCCAAACTGATAAATTTCCCAAACATTCTGTTTAGTCGGGATGTTCGGGAAGTTTGCAGGGTCGTAAGGCAATTATGCACTTTAATGTGCAAGGAGTTACAAATTGTTAGATAGCCGAAGCTGCTGGGAAGCAGCGCCCCAGAGGGTGAAAGTCCCGTAGGCGAAATCGAAACAACTTCTTAATTGTCCTTGAGTAGCTCAAGACATGAATAGCTTGAGTGAATGTGCCGGAACTAACCGGTAAGGCTACATACTTTTAAAGACCGATAGTGAACTAGTACCGCGAGGGAAAGGTGAAAAGAACCCCGGGAGGGGAGTGAAATAGATCTGAAACCATATGTTTACAATGAGTGGAAGAGGGCGCAAGTCCTCGACCGCGTGCCTATTGAAGAATGAGCCTGCGAGTTAATGTGTGCTGCGCATGACTAAAAGCGATGAGCTTGGAGTCGAAGGGAAACCGAGTGTGAATAGCGCGTTTGTAGCACGCATTAGACCCGAAGCAAGGTGAGCTACCCATGAGCAGGGTGAACTTTCTCGAAAGAGAGAGGGAGGCCCGAACCGTTGAGCCGTTCAAAACTCTCGGATGACTTGTGGGTTGGAGTGAAAAGCTAATCGAACCTTGTAATAGCTGGTTCTCTCTGAAACAACTTTTGGGTTGGCGTCGTATTGATTGATGTTTGGGGGTAGAGCACTGGAAGGATTAGACAGGGCGAAAGCTCGCTAATCCTATCAAACTCCGAATACCGTCTGCGTTATACGGCAGTTAGTACGTGGGGGCTAAGCTCCACCGTACAAAAGGAGAAGAGTCCGGATCTCAAGTTAAGGTCCCAAAATATACGTTAAGTACATCACAAGGAGGTGGAATTTCCCAGACAATGAGGATGTTGGCTTAGAAGCAGCCATCATTGAAAGAAAGCGTAACAGCTCACTCATCGAGAGATTCTGCGCCAAAGATAATCGGGGTTTAAACGTATTACCGAAACTGAGGACTTGGAGTTCCTTCGGGAATTTCAAGTGGTAAGAGAGCATTCTGTTCGCAATGAAGCTAAAGGGGTGACCCATAGTGGAGCGTTCAGAAGAGAGAATGCAGGCACAAGTAACCGCAATGAGGGTGAGAAACCCTCACGCCGAAAGATTAAGGTTTCCTTGGCGATGTTTATCAGCCAAGGGTTAGTCGGGCCTAAAGGAATGGCGAAAGCCGTACCTGATGGACACAGGGTTAATATTCCCTGACCGGCATATGTGCGATGGAGTTACGCAGAATACAAGTTGACGCGTCTTATTGGATTGGCGTCTACGCTTTTTAGATGGGTATGTTAGGTAAATCCGGCATACTACCTTTAATGGTGAACATCGTGGGAGCGGGGCGGACTTCGCCGTTAGGCGAAGGAGGTCAGCGAAGAGTCTGCCGAGAAAAACTTCTAAGCTTTAAACATATGTACGACCGTACCGAAAACCGACACAGGTGATCAGCTCGAGAAGAGCAAGGCGAACGAGTGAGTGTGCTCCAAGGAACTCGGCAAAAAAGCGGCCGTACCCTCGGAATAAGGCCTGCCACAATTTATTTTGTGGCCGCAGCGAAAGTATCCCTGGCGACTGTTTACCAAAAACACAGCTCCCTGCGAACTCGTAAGAGGATGTATAGGGGGTGACACTTGACCAATGCCAGAAGGTCAACTAAGGCCGGTGCTCTGATCGCAAGATTGGTGTGCTGACGCTTTATAAGCCCTGGTGAATGTCGGCGATAACTATAATCGTCCTAAGGTATGCCTCACATCGCAATGCGATGCGCGGCGTAGGACTGGGACGATTACAGGAATCTAAAAATGGTAAATAGCGAAAGTTACACAAAGTTACTTCTCTACGTAGGAATATGTAGAAGGTCCTGACTTGTTTGATTGATTTGAACAAGTTCAAATACGCGGCTCATATGAGAGACCATACGCCGTGCTTCCAGAACGGAAGAAGATATGGTCCTTCGCACAAAGGAAGCGAAAAGCGAAATTCCTTGTCTGGTAAGTTCAGACGCGCACGAATAGTGTAACGACTGGGGAACTGTCTCGGAGCACAGCTCGGTGAAAATACAGTACCGGTGAAGATGCCGGTTACCTGCAGTTAGACGAAAAGACCCCAGAAGCTTTACTGCATCTTGATATTGCGTATACGGTTTTACTGCGTAGCATAGGTGGGAGAGGTTTGATGGTCACGGTTTCGGCTGTGATCTACTCGCCAATGAAATACCACTCTGTCGAATTGTATGCGCTAACCGGTTGGGCAAAACCCAATCGAAACAGTATCTGGTGGGCAGTTTTAGTGGGGCGCTATCCTCCTAAAAAGTAACGGAGGAGTGCATTAAGGTACCCTAGGCGCGGATGGAAACCGTGCCGATAGCGTAATGGCATAAGGGTGCTTGACTGCAAGACGTGAATGTCGAGCAGGTGCGAAAGCAGGCCATAGTGAACCGACCATAGGCGTTAGATGCCGTGGAAGATTATCTGATAAAAGCTACTCTGGGGATAACAGGCTAGTTCCGCCTAAGCGTCCATAGCGACGGCGGAGTTCGGCACCTCGATGTCGGCTCATCATATCCCGGGG
>DASPJS010000033.1:0-9749 GCA_035628495.1 Minisyncoccota bacterium | reverse complement strand
AGCTGGCCGCGCGTCATGAGTCCGCCTGCAATTAGAAAATCGCTCAATTCATTTTCATCAATCCTCATCGTACCCATAAGTATACGGTTGGAAGTTTAAAAACAAAAAAGACCGCCACTAGACGGTCTCTCGAGTTGAAATCGCTTCTTTTTCGGCACGCATCCTAGCCGTAATTTTCTTTTTAAGAAATGGGGTCAGTTGCTTCATTAAAACAATCCATTCAACCACATCCTTCCCCCAAGCGTGGAGCGCTCCGTATAGTTTGGAGTTATCCTCCGCCATTACAATACGCTTAGCTCCCTGAGCGGCCAAAATGAGCTTGCGCTCGTATGACGCATGGTTTGTCTCATCAATACATGCATCATGAAATCGATTGAGAACGCGATCGCACTCGAGAAGAAATTTTAATTTCCGCCCGGGCGCATACCCTTCGCATCGCAGTGCGAGATGGCGCGCTCTCATCCCAAGATGTACACATTGCGCGTGTAAGCCAAGAAGCGCTTCTTCTTGCCATACTTTATCTTGTGATAAATATTTCATCTCCTGATGTCCGCGAAACGAACATGCTTTCCGAATTAACAGGAAATAGTAGAAATCGCGACCAAATAGATAGATGGTGCACACGCTGTATGCGCCAAACGCAAGCAACACAATGCCTATGAGAAGCCCAGTGGCATCTTCCATGGTGGTCTCCTAAAAGGATCTGAAACTTTCCCGAGTCTAGAGGATTTTGAGGATATTGACAATAAAAACGTCTCTTGATAAAGTTGTCTTAACTGAAGCCGCCCCGAGTGGGTGGTTTTTTAGTTAAAAAAATTTATGTTTGATCTAAAAGTAATGAATTCGGTTTTGGGAGAGCTCGAGGAGGAGCGCGGAATTCCGCGCCAAAAAGTCATCGAGGCTATTGAGGCTGCGCTCGCAACTGCATATAAAAAGGAGTACGCGAAGAAAGGACAGATTATCCGCGCGCACCTTGACCTTGATACCGGCACAACGCAGTTCATGCAGGTGAAGGAAGTGGTGGACGAGACGACTGTGCGCTTTGACGAAGGCGAGGACACGCCCCCTGCCAGCCAGACAACTATTGTGAATGACAAAGGAGAAGTTGTCGGGCTCTTGCCACTTTTTAATCCAGAGCAACATATACTTCTTTCTGATGCAAAGCTCATAAAGCGTGACGCAAGCGTCGGCGACGAGCTCGTATTCCCGCTTGAAGCAAAAGACGACTACGGACGCATCGCTGCGCAAACCGCTAAGCAAGTCATTATCCAGAAAATACGCGAAGCGGAAAAAGTGTCTGTTGTCGCAGAATTCGGCAAGCGCCAGGGAGAAATTGTTTCAGGCACCGTCCAGAGAATGGAGCGCGGCAATATTTATGTCGATCTCGGTCGCGCAACGGGTATTCTCCCGTACGAAGAGCAGATTCCGGGCGAGCGATACCGACAAGGCGAGCGCATTCGCGCACTACTCTATCAAGTAGAGGAGTCGCCACGCGGCATTTATCTACGACTTTCTCGCGCACATCCGAATTTCCTCGCAAAACTTTTTGAAATGGAAGCGCCAGAAGCGCAGCACGGCACCGTCGTGTTTAAAGCAATCGCGCGTGAAGCTGGAAGCCGCTCAAAAGTCGCAGTTGCCTCGAACGATCCGCACGTTGATCCAGTTGGATCGCTCGTAGGTCAGCGCGGTGTTCGCGTCTCGACTGTAACGTCGGAACTCGGTGGGGAAAAAATCGATATTGTTGAGTGGTCTGAAGAGCCAAAGAATTTTATTGAAGAAGCGCTCTCCCCTGCACGCGTAATTTCTGTTGACCTCGATGAAGAGGAGCATAAGGCAGTTATTAAAGTTGCTGAAGACCAGCAGTCGCTCGCGATCGGGCGCGGCGGACAAAATGTGCGTCTTGCGGCAAAACTTACCGGTTGGAGAATCGATATTCAGTCAGTCAAAGGCGAAACAGTAGCTGGGGCAAACGAATCGGGAGAACTAGCTGATGAAAGTGTGGAGAGTGCAAAAAAGGAATAATTAAAAATTGATACAATTTCACTATGAATCTTTGGCACGATGTTCCGCTTGGCGAGAATGTTCCTGAGGAGATCAATGTCATTATTGAGATTCCACGAGGATCACATAACAAATACGAAATTGATAAAGAAACCGGCATGATCAAGCTCGATCGTGCGAACTACGGCGCTGCTGCATACCCATTTGATTATGGTTTTGCACCGCAAACGCTCTGGGAAGACGGCGACGCGCTTGACGTTATGCTTCTCTCTACATTTCCATTGGCTCCAGGAATCTTGGTCAATGCACGACCAGTCGCGCTTATGGAAATGACCGACAGCGGCGAATCTGATCATAAAATAATTGCCGTTCCCGTTGATGATCGTCGTTGGGACGATGTGCAAGATCTTGCAGACCTCAACAAACATAACCTTCGCGAATATCAACATTTTTTTGAAACAATTAAACAACTAAAAGAAAAACCGGCAGTTGTTACAGTACACGGATATAAAGGCAAAACTGAGGCAATCGAGGCAGTTAAAAAATCAATAGAGCTCTACAATCAGAAGTTTCCCAAATAGCCCTGTGGATAAGGGCTTTGTGCTATATTGTGGGCATGGAAATTCCTCCTGCAGATTATAAGCCTCAGCCGCCAAAAGAAGGCGTGGGGCCTCTTGTTGGCATCATCATAATTGTCGGCATACTTCTTGCGGGTGGAATCTACTTTTTAATAACTGAGGAAATGGAGCGTCGCTCTTCCCCACCTACGACGGAACAGGCTGTTTTGTAGGCTATACTATTTTGTATAGCCATTTTTTATTTCTAGCCTATTTCCCTATGCGAAAATTCGTTACTAATTCTGTAGCTACAGCGACGGCCGCCGCCATCATGCTCTCTCCGCTTGTCGCACTAGCTCAGATCGGAACTACTGCCGCAGCTGCAAACGCCACGGTCACAGGATCTACGGGAACCACAACTAAAAAACGCCCTATTCCAAGAGTTCAGGAGCTAGGACCACAGATTAAGCAAACCATTCACGAATCAAAAATCCAGATAAAGAATGCGGGCACCTCAACGCGCGCCGACGTTAAAGCTCGTGTCAACGCAGTACACAATCTCATTGACGCACATAAAGATGCGATTCGAGATAGGATTCGCGACAACAAAGAATCACTCGCTGAGCGAGCAAAAGATATTAGAGAAAAAGCGGCGCAGAAGTTCGGCGGCATTGTTAAGCAAAGCATCGATAATATCATCAATCGACTTAACAGCGCGGTAGATAAACTGGAAAATATTGCTTCTAGAGCCGATACCAAGATTGATGAACTCGAAGCAAAGGGCAACTCAATGGCAAGTTCGACAGTTCTTCTTGCGCAAGCGCGTCAAGATATCGCAAATGCACAAGTAAAAGTTGATGCGGTTGCAAGCGCACTTGATGGGGTAGTTTCAAGTTCATCACCGAAAGCAAAGATAACGGCTCTGCGCAGCGCGGTTAAAGCCGCTGAAGAAGCAATACGGACCTCTAAAAAATCGCTTCACGATGTACTGCGCGCCATTCGAGAAGAGGGACGTCCAGTCAATTCTCCGGCAACCACTACTAGCAGTAATTAATTAATATATGGATACGCAAGCCAACATTCCGCAAAATAATCCTCCAACTCCTCCTACCCCGCCAACGCCTCCCACGCCTCCCCCTCAACCACCAGCGCAACCTGTCTCAACACCGGCTCCGACGCCTGTACCTGTGCAACCAGTACCTGCGGCAGCACCTCAAGCAGTAGTGCCACCTTCGGCGCCTGAACATTCGAGTCCTTCGTACATGATTGCGATCTTGGGCATCATCCTTGCTCTTCTTATTATTGGCGGTGGTGCGTACTACTATTTCACATTTCTTATGCCACAAGCCGGTACACAAGATCTGGTACTTGAACCAGGACCACAACTAAATAATGACGCCCAAGCAAACGATCCGAATTCTGTAGATACGCTCGAGGCAGAACTCGAGGCAACCGGAGAGACAAGTCTTGACTCGGACGTTAATACTCTCGACGAGTCTTTGTAAAATAGTGAGCTGCTTCGTTGTGGCCTCCTACAACTCGTCAACATACTACCCTGTATATTTTCCTCGTTGCGTTCCCCCGTCTTGCATCTCAGCAATTATCCCAAAACTCTTTGTAGAAAAGGATAAACCTGCTACTATCGGCACGTGAGTCAAGAACATACGTACGAAACATTGGCAAAAACCTTTACCGTAAAGGCACTGCCGGAATCCGAAGTAGAAATTTCGGGCGAGATTCCTTTTGACATGCTCACTCCTCATAAAGAGCATGCACTTTCTCATATCGCGGCCGAGCTTGATATCCCTGGTTTTCGAAAAGGCCATGTGCCGACAGATATTGCGCTCAAAAAAGTAGGCGAAATTGCCATTCTTGAGGAAGCAGTAGAGCATTTTATGCAAGATTTTTATCCTGTACTTGTAGCTGCGCAAAATGTAGATGCCGTTGGAAGACCCAACATTCGTATCACCAAACTCGCACCACTCAATCCTGTTGGAATTGTTATTACAGCCGCAATTTACCCGAATGTTGAGCTTCCAAAAAATTGGAAGACAGTTGGAAATACTGTTGCCCCTGAAGAAGCAGTGCTCGTGACAGAGGAAGACGTGGACAAAACTATAGAGTCTCTGCGGCAAAGTCGCGCAGTGCGCGAGGAAGGCAAGGAGCCGGTTATTCCCGAAATTACAGATGAGTTTGCAAAGACGCTCGGGGCATTTGAAAATGTTGCAGCACTTAAAGAGCAAATCAAGAAAGGTATCGGTGAAGAAAAAACACGCGCTGCAAAAGAAGCACGACGAGGAAGAATAATTGATGCGCTTCTAAAAGATATCAAGGTAGAAGTGCCTCGCATTTTTGTTGAAGCTGAGCTCGAGAAGATAATTGCGCAGCTAAAAGACGACATCGCCCGATTTAATATCCCCTACGAGGAGTATCTCAAGCGCACCGGAAAGAATGAGGAAGAATTAAAGAATGATTTTCGCGAACAAGCGCGGAAAAGGGCTTTGCTACAGCTTGCTTTGAATAAAATAGCAGAAGTTGAAGATATTAAACCTGATAAAGAGATGGTAGAGAGTGAAATCAAGCACGCACTTGAGCACTTCCCCGACGCTCGACCAGAACTTTTGCGCATCCATATAGAAACGGTGCTTCGCAACGAAAAAGTACTTTCAATGCTTGAAGGCGAGAATAAATAAATGAAAAAGGGCCCCAAAGCCTCGGCAGATGGGGCCCATAAGAAAGTAAGCAGATACCTGCAAACCCTCTTTGGTTGCGTCGCACGTTGGTAACGCAGCGACGAAAAGAACTTCATCAGCGCTTCCCTCCTTAATACGGGGCGAACCCGGGGAGAGGGATATGCCGTTCCAATCGAAACTTGAGCGACAGAAGCAAATCTCCTGCAGCCAAGAAAGCGATCCAGGTCCAGAAAATTACGTGCGCTTCGGCCAAGCCGGAAAACGTACCTAAGATCAGACCCCACAGAAACACTACTGCCGCTAAGAAGCACAGCAATGCCAGAATCTCAATTACAGTCTTGAGAATCCTCATAACACCCTCCTTAAGTTTGAAACTCCTTGCGGAGCGAGAGAAACCCTGTACAAAACATTTTACCTCACTTTTGCTCTCGCTTACTAATGCCAATGTGTGAATAGTTGAAAAAGCCTCAAAACAAGCGTATTATGCGCCCTATGCAAAACAAAGAAATATTGAATCAATTAGTACCAATGGTCGTCGAGAAATCTCCGTACGGTGAACGTGCGTTTGATATTTTCTCGCGACTTCTCAAAGAGCGCATCATATTTTTGGGCGGTCCTATCGAAGACCACACCGCAAACTTAGTGATCGCGCAGCTTCTCTTCCTCGCAAGTGAGGATCCAAAAAAAGATATTCAACTGTATGTTAATTCTCCCGGCGGTTCAGTGACCGCGACGCTCGCGATGCTCGACACCATGAGCTACATCAAGCCCGACGTTGCAACCGTATGCGTTGGCATTGCCGCATCTGGCGCCGCGATTCTCCTTGCAGGAGGGGCAAAAGGCAAGCGCTTCGCACTTCCAAACGCAGAAGTCATGATTCACCAGCCGTGGGGTGGTGCACAAGGCCAAGCAACCGATATTGAAATCACTGCAAAGCATATTATCTCGACTCGCGAGAGACTTAATAAATTGCTTGCTAAAGCGACGAGCCAGCCGATTGAAAAGATCGAAAAAGACGTTGAGCGCGATTTCTTTATGACTGCCGAAGAAGCCAAGAAATATGGCATTATTGACGATATCTTCCAGAACAAGGGTGGGAAGAAGTAAGACAAAGGAACTTGACTATAGAGCCAGTACCCTGGTATCGTAGGAGCGTTAGTTTCCGGCAGATTATATTTTTCTTCGTTATTTAAATTTTAGTTACGTTCTCTCCCGCTTCGATTCCTATCAATGATTCTTTCTGTGAACCAAGCACTAATCGTTCGTAAAGAGCGCTAATCACAGCAACTCTCTCTATTGAGGGGTGCGAGCGGTTTGGAGAACCCAAATCGTTTATGTCACTAATATATGCTCTTGTGCTCATGGGGCTCGCCGGTCTTGCGGGCATTGCCATTGGATGGATTTTCCGCTGGCTCTATGGGCTTTCTCAAAAAGGTTCCATTGAGGTCGAGATAAAACAAATCCTGCTCGACGCACGTGAAGAGGCAAAAAAGATTACCTCTGAAGCAGAGGTAAAAGCAAAAGAAATTGAAAGCGCGGCAGAAGTGTCAGTTAAAGAAAAAGAAGATAAGGTAGCACGGCTCGAGGAGCGCGTATTTAAGCGCGAAGAGTCGCTCGATAAAAAACAAGCGGAGCTCGACGCCGAAATTGAGAAAGTAAAAAATCGAATCGAAGATGTACGTCAAATCCGCGAGCGCGCTGAAGAGTTGGTTCAGAAGCGCACAGATGAGCTTGCACAAGTTGCTGGCTTGTCTCGCGAGCAAGCAAAAACTCAACTCATGGCAGAAGTTGAGCGCGAAAGCGATGAAGACCTAATGATACGTGTCGCTAAACTCGAGCGCGATGGCATTGAAAAACTCGAGCGCCGCGCTCGCGAGATTCTCACGACCGCAATTCATCGCCTTGGAAATTCGGTAGCCTCAGACACGATGGCGACGGCAATCACGATCCCTAACGATGACATCAAAGGCAAAATCATTGGCAAAGAAGGCCGCAACATCAAAGCATTTGAGCGCGCAACTGGAGTTGAAGTTATTATCGATGACACTCCGGGCTCAATTGTACTCTCCTCATATGACCCTATTCGTCGCGCCGTTGCACGAGTTGCGCTAGAGAATTTGATCATCGATGGTCGCATTCAGCCCGCGAAAATAGAAGAGATCGTTGAAAAGGCAAAGGGTGAGATCAACAAGATCATCAAAGAAAAGGGCGAGCAGGCAGCGTTTGAAGCCGGAGTACTCAATCTTGACCCGCGCCTCACTCAAATCCTTGGGCGCCTCCACTTCCGCACCTCGTACGGCCAGTCAGTCCTACAACACTCTATAGAAATGGCTCATTTAGCCGGCATGATTGCGGAGGAAGTTGGCGCAAATCCAGCAGTTGCACGCGGTGGAGCGCTCCTTCACGACATTGGAAAGGCGCTCGACCACGAAGTTCAAGGTACCCACGTGGAAATTGGCCGCAGAATTCTACAGAAATTCGGCGTTTCCGAAGAGGTTATTAAGGCAATGCAAGCTCACCACGAAGAATATCCTTATGAAACTGTGGAATCCGTTATTGTGCAGGTCGCAGACGCCATTTCTGGCGGCCGACCGGGTGCACGACGCGATTCTGTAGAGAATTATCTCAAACGCTTGGCCGATATTGAGGAAATTGCCAACTCTTTCCAGGGCGTTGAGAAGTCATACGCCATTTCTGCAGGTCGCGAGGTACGGGTATTTGTAAAACCTGAGGATATGAGCGATTTTGCAGCCCGAGAATTGGCCCGAAATATAGCAACACGCATTGAAAGCGACCTTAAATACCCCGGAGAAATCAAAGTAACGGTAATTCGCGAGACCCGTGCCATCGAATTTGCTCGGTAAAATAAGGCTTTTTTGGATCGCTTCATTTTAGGCCATATTCGAGACTGTTTTTCCTAGCACGTCAAATTTTTTATCCAGGGTGGCTCTATTGCGCGGTTTTTTGAGCCCTATATACTAGGGTCAGGTTTTTTCGCCTCTGAAAAACAGGGCGAAAGCGAAAGAACCCCCAATTGGGTTTGGGAATTGATCCCTATTATTCGCTCATTAACACCTGTTATATGAATAAGCAGGACATTGCAGAGAAAGTGCATGGCGTTCTTGGTTCCACCAAGGCCGATGCAGAGCGAGCTGTTGAAGCAATGATCGAGACCATCGTCGGAGCTCTCAAGAGAAACGAAGAGGTCTCAATCGCAGGTCTTGGTATTTTTAAGACCAAGATGCGTGCGGCTCGAACGGCACGCAATCCTCGCACTGGCGAGACGGTACACGTCCCATCAATGCGAGTACCGAAGTTCCAGGCTGCTAAGGCGTTGAAAGACGCTGTCAGATAAGGAGCTTAAGCCCCGATATTTCAGTCGGGATCCCGACCCAAGCGTCGGGAGACCGGTTCTCTAAGAACGACTATCCTCTCGAAACGAAAAACCCCCGAATTCGGGGGTTTTTCGTTTATTTCTACTTAACTTCGGGCTTAAGGATATCTTTTACATCGACAAGAGGAACTTGCACCTCAAAAGACCCCGCTGCATAAGGCGCTGCTTGATATGGCGGGATAAATATGCGCAACCTGTCACTATCAACTACGAAGTTAGCGAAATTCTCCGCTCGTGGCGCTATACCTTCGTTTATAAGAGATTCAACCGATGCTTCGCCGGCCCTGGCGATAAGCTGATCCCGCACCTGAGTTTGCGCCATTTGGGAGATACGTTCGAGATACGAGGAATTGGTAAATAGGTCACCAAGCTCTACCGTATTGCCGTTAAGATCAAACACGAGTGTTTTGAAGAGATTGTTGGGGTGTGCGCCGCCTGTATCCATAAATATATCGAACTCGTAAGATACATAGTTACCCGAAGAATATGGCTTATAGCCTACATTGAGAGAGTATTTCTGATTGGCTTGTGTGAGCCTGTCCTTCTCCTCTTGAGAGAGATTATTTACATTGCCCACCTCTTTAAACTGCCCCACAAGATCTGCGGCAGTTCTCGTAATCGTCGCCATAGCGCGGTTTTCCGCTCCTCCTGATCCACGCTCAGCCAGCGGTGTCTTATCTGGATAATTAATTTGTACAGTATAGAATTCTTCGTTTTCTCGGTGTTGCCGGTCACCGGTCTCAATTACTGTATAAGAGAATGCCGGAGCGATGGGATTAGAATAAAAGTAATACCCAAGACCTACGATAACCAATATCGCAAGAACAATAAGCAATGTTCGTCTATTCATAACAGATATGATGGTAACATATCCCTAATTCTTACGTGAATGGCCTTAATTTAAGGCAAAAGACCCTTAATACCCTCAGCATAGAGCGTGTAGGCACGAATAAAGGAATCATCCACATGTGCATACAATATGCCCTCGCCTGAATTCGTTTCTACAAACTGACTCGCAAATGTTATGGTTTTCGCCTCCGAATCTTGAATAAATGGCTCGGGCGATACCCAATCTATCTTCCCACCCTCGTAGTCGTATATAAA
>DASPJS010000032.1:0-4027 GCA_035628495.1 Minisyncoccota bacterium | reverse complement strand
AAGAAAATTCTTAAAGGTGTTCCTGTGGAGGGACATGATCCGGCGCTGGAAGATATTCCAGGTACTGGAGAGAATATGCTGAAGATGTTCGAGGAAGAACTGCGTAAACGTTCTCCCGAAGAGCAGAAAAAAGTTCGAAAGAACATCAAAAGCATTCACATCATCAACTCATAAATTAATTTCTACTGCGAAGAGCAATCTTCGCCCACTTTTTAGTGACTTAGACACCCGTAGAGACTGAACGTTAGCAGTCCTTTGGCTTAAAAAGTCTCGGGATGAAGTTACAGTCCAATGCACTGAGTAATCAGTGAGAACATGCGTGAGACAGGTTGGTCTCCTATCTACTGCAGGCGTCGATTATTGAAGAGATTTGCTCCTAGTACGAGAGGACCGGAGTGAACGAACCGCTGGTCTGGCTGCTGTCCCACCCGGGGCACGCAGCGTAGCTAAGTTCGGATTGGATAAGCGCTGAAAGCATCTAAGCGCGAAGCCGACTCTAAGATGAGTAATCATTAAGATCCGTCGGAGATGACGACGTTGATAGGCTCTAGGTGTACGCACCGTAAGGTGTTTAGCCGAGGAGTACTAATTGATCAAATTCCTCAAAGATTTGAGGTTTGAGTATCGCAATAATTTGTTGTTGAGCGCCGCAGCGGCGCGAAATTCTGAGCACTAGCAAGGGATTGAGGAAGTAATTTCTACCTGAAATTTATGAATCGAGTTTCTTGTTCTGGTGGTTTGACGCAGGGGATACACCCGTTCTCATTCCGAACACGGAAGTTAAGCTCTGTAGTGCCGATGGTAGTCACTGTTACAGGTGGCGAGAGTAGGTAATCGCCAGTACAAGGTATTTGATCCATAAAATAAATACACCCTATTACGCATAATTTGCTGCTGCAAATGTGTGCGAATTCTTAAAGATAACGTAACCGCGTCTTTGTAGCGCGGTTTTTTGCATACTGTAAAATGGGCACATGGCCCTTTCCTGGAGTATTCGGAGGCAACTACTGTATTACGCGGTAACGGCTGTGGTAGGCATTATTATTGTTGCCGGCACGTGGAAAGTACTCTTTACGCGCATGCCCACCTGCACCGACGGTATCCGAAACGGAGATGAAAGCGGCATAGACTGCGGCGGCTCGTGCCTTTTGTTATGTGCTGCAGAAGCAAGAGTTCCGCTTGTATTGTGGGCGCGAAGCTTTAACAGCTCTCCTTCTACCTACACCGCAGCAGCATATGTACAAAATCCTAATCCTGGAGCCGGCGCGAGAAATGTGCGCTACGCATTTCAGCTCTATGATGACAAAAATGTGCTAGTTGTAGAGCGCGAGGGTGTTATCGATTTACCTCCGGTGCGCACAATTCCTATTATTGAACCAAATATTGATATTGGACTGCGCACTGTTTCTCGAACGTTATTTACATTTGCCGATGCGCCTACATGGAGCAAGATTATCGCTGAAGAAGGTCCGATATTAAGGCTCGCTGACTATGAACTTGCAGCAGACGCATCGCGTCTGACTGCAAAATTGCGCAACGATGGAATACGGGATGCAGAAAATGTTGTAGTCGCCGCAGTTCTCTTTGATGCAGACGGAGTCGCACGTGCCGCGTCAAAGACATTAATTGATCGTGTAAATCGCAAGTCTACGGAAGATATTATTTTTACGTGGGGCAGTGGCGTAGAAGGTATTACGCGAGCTGAGGTAACCATTTTGCCGTCCTTCTAGAGATGTCTGAAAAAGTGTGGAAAGGATCAGTAGATTGGGCGATGTTCACGATAGCGTTCGTGCTTTCTCTCCTTGGGCTTCTCACAATGAGTACCTTTACCCAAGGCGATCCATTTTTTGTTCGCCAAACAGGATGGATTCTTATAGGCGTTCTCGCTTTTTTCGCTGCAAGCAGTATCGACTGGCGACTATTGCGCCGCAGCGGCGTAGCGGCGATTCTCTACAGTCTTATGCTAGTGCCGCTCGTTGCACTCATTTTTATTGGTTCCACAACGCAAGGAGCCAAATCGTGGTTTGATTTGGGACCGTTTGCACTCCAGCCGGTAGAGTTTGTAAAACTTGCGCTCATTATAGCCCTAGCTAAATATTTCTCTCGAAGGCATACCGAGATTCGCAATATTCGCCACATACTCATCTCGGGCGCATACATGTTTATTGTGTTCGCACTCGTTGCACTTCAGCCCGACTTCGGTTCTGCTCTTATCGTGTTTGCGATTTGGCTTGGTATGGTGCTCATATCCGGTATCTCGCGCTGGCATCTTATTGCGATATTTCTCATTGGCATAACAGCATTTGCGGGGCTGTGGTTTTTCGGATTCAAGGAATATCAAAAAGAACGCATCATGACATTTCTCCATCCGCTTGCGGATATTCACGGAGCAGGGTACAACGCGTACCAATCCACAATTGCCGTGGGTTCCGGAGAACTTATTGGCAAAGGTATTGGTTACGGCTCTCAATCAAAATTGCGCTTTCTTCCGGAGTATCAAACTGACTTTATCTTTGCGGCATATGCGGAGGAGTGGGGGTTTATAGGCATATGTCTCGTCTTTATTCTCTATGGAATGTTATTTGTGCGCATTGTATCTGTAGCTGCGCGAGGTGCAACGAACTTTGAAACGCTATTTGGCTATGGAATACTTTTTTATTTCCTGGCGCATTTTTCTTTACACGTTGGCATTAACATGGGACTACTTCCAGTTACAGGTACAACGATTCCCTTTATGAGTTATGGCGGTTCGCACTTGCTCGTAGAATTTACAGCGCTTGGCATCCTCTCAGCAATGCGAGGTTACTCTCGCGCCGCGCCGCGCGAGTCATTTGCAAAAGAATTTAGCGGCGGTTACAGCAGAGTAGAGTAGCTTATATGTAGAGCGCCGTTGTCTTCTCCACCATGCGCGTATTAGAAAAATCTTTCGCTATGCGGGATTGAAGCTCTCCTGCGAGGCGCCCCCGAAGTTCTCCATCTCCTATAAGCTTATTGAGCTGCCTTGCTAAGTCGTGAGCATTTTTTGATTTAAAGAGAAGCCCAGATTCGCCGTGTTTAATGATATCCTCTGTGCCGGGTATTTTGCTCCCCACCGTTGCAATACCTGCTTGACCTGCTTCAAGGAGCACATACGGGAGGCCCTCTTTAACTGAAGCTAGTACGAAAATATCAAATGCTTTAAGAAGCTGCCATGCTTGAGAAATGAATCCCATAAGATATACCTGGTTTTCTAGGCCTGATTGTCGAATTTTGGTTTTAAGTCGCGCTTCGTCTTCGCCAATGCCCAAAATATAGAGCACAGGCTTTTTTTCTTCCTTCTTCAGAAGCGACATTGCTTCAATAAGATACTCGTATCCTTTGTTGCGGGTCAGCTCGCCTATAGCGCCGATCCAAATCTCATTGCTGGCAGGTCGCAAACTCGTACTTAGCTGGTATCGCGCCTCTTCGCGAGTTTTAAATGGAAGCATTGGGATACCATTATGGATGAGCACTATTTTCTTCTTGCAAAATGGGAGCCGACGAGCGCGTTTGTAATTGTTATGAGAGAGAACAATAACCTTATGGCTCAAAAGAAACGTTGCCCATGAAGTAATAAAAATAAGACCGCGAGCAAATACGTTGCGGTTTTCGTCCCATGCGAGACCATGAGAGGTGAAGATGACGCGCTTCACGCCTGCGATACGCGCCGCTAAAGCTCCTAAACCCCCAGCTTTTGAACTGTTGAGGTGCACGATATCTGGCTTTTCTGTACGGAAGAGTCCCACTAATTCGCGCGTAGCCTGGATATCACCAAAAGGTGAAATATCTCGCATGAAAGATCGGATCAATATTGTACGAACGCCTGCACCTGATAGCCGCTGTGCAAGAATGCCGCTGATCTCATGTTTTCCTCCTGTTCCTCCAAGTGCTACGGCAGTATCAAAAGAATCGGGGAGTGCAGTCGAAAGATCAAATACATAGCGCTGCGCCCCACCCCAATTTGATTTTGTGATTACGAAAAGAATTTTCTTTTTCATGACTTGGGTGA
>DASPJS010000031.1:0-20047 GCA_035628495.1 Minisyncoccota bacterium | reverse complement strand
TTAATTTTTTCCATAAATGTTTTTTCTAATAATTTGTTTATCTCCACTTTTGAGTCTCTTGCCATCGAATACCTATCAAAACTCCTATTGCGATGAGTGTTACGAGCACCTGTATGAGCCAGCCGATGAATGGGATAAATCCAAGCACGGTATATACAAGCACGCCTATGAGAATAGTGACCCACGACACCTCCCAATCTCGTTTCGTAAAGTAATGATGCACGACACTTCCAATTATTATTGGTGTTATAAGACAGCCAAAAATGAGGAGTAAAAAGTAACTAAGAAGTCCAATAACTCCGAGCGGTATACCAATGAGCGTTACCATGAGAATTATTGAGACAACAGGAAGCACAATTACTGTAACGAGGCCTCGCGCAAATTCGCTAAATGGTTGCTCTACTGCACGTGTAACTAACTCTCGACTAAAGCGCTTGAATACGAGACCGATAACAAGCGCCGCGATAAGAAGCGCGAGGAATTTGCCTAATACCCAAATAGAAACAAGTGCCGCAAGAGCAGCGGCAGGAATATCTCTATCTTCACGCGGCGTGAAATTGATTTGTCCATTCACTGTGGCGCCCTCTTCACGTGTCAGTTCCTTGCTCGATTTATAATTGAGTGTGCCATTAATTACTGCACCGCGCCCGAGCGTAATAGAATCAGCCTCGAGATCGAGAGTTCCTGTAATTGGCGCATTGATATAGATGGACCCACTGCCAATCTTCACGGACCCGGCAACTGGCGCATCAATGCGCACCGAACCAGCGCCGACAACCACATCCCCGCTTACTCCTGCACCTCCGATCGTAATTTGCCCGCCGCCAGCCACGATATCGCCTCCTACAGTGTTTTGGATGACAATATTTCCTCCACCAATTCTCAGATCATCGCCTATAGGTGCAAGAATTGTTACGTTTCCTCCGCCAACAATTGCATCTGCGCTCACAGCGCCGCTCACAAGAATATTTCCTCCACCTGCTATAAGATCGCCAGTAATTGCTCCAGCACTCGTGACACTACCGCCTGCCATGTACACATCATTGCGAATTTGCTCAGTCGCTGATACAGAGGGCTGTTCGCCGAAGCGCAATTCAGCAGCAAACGAAACTACTGGTGCAAGAAGCAGACCTACAACCAACAATGTCTTTTTCATAGAGGTTTCTGCAATGTCTAATACCCCTAGTATACACCTGGGCCAATTATGGCTGGAAAACCTCTTCAGGCATTAACCGTACACTTTCTACTGTCTCAAATTGTTTTGCGGTTTCTTCAATTTGGGCACGCAAAATCGCGACTCGACAGGAGCCGCCGCTAGTTTTATTTTGTGGATCAGCGAATGTTAATGTTGCGACACCAGCTTCAACTACAGCACTTGTGAGTGCGACACCCGCAAGCGGAAATTCGCTTTCAATTCCCTGTGCTTGCTCTTGCGGCGTAATTTCACCACGCAGCAGTAACTCGATAGCTTTCGTGAGCGGCATAGTTGTTTCTGGGATGGCTCGATTCACTGCTACAAGTCCTTGCCTGCTGCACTGTACTCCGCCCGGACCTTGATCGAGTGCTGGATTATAGTAGTAAAGTTTGACAGGCGTCTCACTCGCGAAATCGTCGGAATTAAACGAGTACGCCGCATATGCAATAGCTCCTATGACTAGGATGACAACTGCAGCAATGACAGTTCGAGATATATTCATATCAGAATTTTATTGAACAAGACCAACAATGCTACGAGCAAAACTTAAAATGAGATTTAGAATCGCTATAAAGAAACCAATAATGAGCTCCAAAAGTCCCAAAAGAAACGCCAAAATCAAGTTAAGAAAACCAATGATTGCGTCCATGCAGAGATAGTAGCACACTCCCGTTATTTCAATGTGAATTTAAGAGGGGCTTGAATCTTGGAAGCTCGGTATAGGCTTTATATCGTGCTCGCAAAGCTGCGTGCGATTTATTCAACCTTCTCCCGCGTCGCTACGTGACTTCTATAGCACAAAACGCGTCAGCAGATGCTGGACGCGTTTTAGCTAAGCGCGAGAGACGGGACTTGAACCCGCAACCCCCGCCGTGACAGGGCGGTGCTCTAACCAAATTGAGCTACTCCCGCAAACACCGCGATAGTATAACAAATTTTGAGGATTAGCCACCAGTGTCGGCGGCAGGACTTGATCACAACTCTTCTTCGAAGGTCGCGATCCCACCTCGCAGTCCCTCGCAAAGCTCGGGACATACTCCGGCTTGCAAGTCCTGACGCATCATACGCAGGTATGATGCTCCGCGACATTAAAACGACAGGTGTCGGCGGCAGGACTTGCACCTGCGACCTTGGGTTTATGAGTCCCATGCTCTAACTACCTGAGCTACGCCGACGTGAGTCTAAAGTACCACTTTGGGCGTCTCCCTTCAAACGCGATTTAATAGTTTGTCGTACACGTGTGCATACGCAATCATCGTGACGGGTACCGTAATGAGAAGCCCAACTAAGAAGAGTACTGCGCCGAGAATATTGATAACGATAATCACGACAGTGAATAGGAGAATTTGCCACTTTACTCCATTAGTTATTTCGCTACTTTTCTTGAGGCTTCCCAATATGGCGCCGGGCTTATTAGAGAGGTCAAGTACGGCAAATCGCACCATTGAGTAACGCATAGCAAAATATACTCCCGGAATAATAAAAAGAAAGAGCCCTAAAAGAACTAATAATCCTGAAAGTGTAGAAGCGACTAGATAATTCCACACCACCTTAAGTGGCGGCAGTATATCTCGATACGACACACTCTCTTCTCTCGCTATACGCAAAGAGATAAGTGTAATTCCTACTCCTACAAATATTTCCGCGATAATTACTAAGCATAACGCCAGGACGCCCACAAATGTTTCCTCTAGAGTATTTGCCACAATTGCATGAAGAACTTGAAGTCCGAAAATCGTGAGTACCGATTGAAATACTAGAGCACTATGTGCTTTGGTCTTTTTCCAACCAAATCGTAGCGATTCTTCTATTGAAAAAGCGGCTTTCATACTAAATATTTTTAATAATACTGCTTGTATTATATCATTTTTCTGGTATACTTATTGATTATAGCGGGGTGGAGCAGTAGTAGCTCGCAAGGCTCATAACCTTGAGGTCGCGGGTGCAAGTCCCGCCCCCGCAACAAGAAAACAAAAAGGTCTCGCTCGTCGGGGCCTTTTTGTTTTCTCATTGACTCGGGGGAGCGAGGCAACTGCTTGCCTCGCGTCGGAACTTGCAGCCCGGAGCGATGTTTTTGTTTGAGCGAAGCGAAAGGCAAAAACCGCGAGGGCGGGCTGGGCGATTTTTCCGTTAGGAAAAATACGACTAGCCAAGTCGTGCAATACGATTAAATATAATTGAACTCCTCAAATACGCTGCGGTAAAGATCTATCGTCGCGTTTGCATCGCGCTGCGTCAGTGTATATCCTTCGCCTGCATGAGCAATTTCGTTGCGCACTTTATGAGCCTTCCAAGCAAGATCCAGAGTCGTAAATTGAAGTGGATTAGCGTCTCGAAGCATCTCCCCCACGCTTTCTCCACGATATCCTTGCTCACGCAATAAATTTCCAAGCATGATGTCCGCTTCAAGAATAGCACGGCGCCAATCATTTTCTTCAGGAGAATTCGCGAGAGTATGTACCCTATCCCACTGAGGATTTTTTGCTTCGACAATAACTGGAGCTTCAATATCCTCGCGCTTCTCTCTTTCTTTTGCATCAAAACCTTCATCTTCGACGATTACAGCTCGAACACGTATCCATGTAATAAGTACAATGAGAAGTATTGTGAGTAGAATTCCGAGCACCGCAATAGCTCCTGAGAATGTGGCAATTGACCGGACAGTCTCTGTGGCGGGCGACTGGGCTTCCTCCACCACTACGTCTACCGCTGGAACAGAAAAAAAGATCTCGTACGCTCGTACAATGAGGTACTCGAGGTTAAGGAAATTAACATTGTCCATTACCCTACTATTCTATTACATCTTTGAGACATTACAGGTGCTTCCCAATCTCAAACAATCCTTTCTCGTCGCCATGTGCTGCAGTAAATTGAATTCCTACAGGAAGTTTTTTCCCTTCTCTATCCACAGCTCCCATTGGAATTGAGATGGCAGGATTTCCCGTGAGATTTGCAGTCACTGTAAAAATATCGAGCAGATACATTGAAAGCGGGTCTGACGTCTTTTCGCCTATCTTCGTTGCAGGCGAAGGTGCGGCAGGTGTTGCGATTACGTCAACGCTCAGAAGTGCATCAGACACTTCTTTCATGAGCTGCGCTCGAGCCGCAGTTGCCTTTCCGTAATACGCATCATAGTACCCAGATGAGAGTACATACGTGCCAAGCATTATTCTGCGCCGTGCCTCAGGGCCAAATCCGTTGCCTCTCGTTTTAGCGTAATCTTCCCATAGATTTTCGCCCTTGAGCGAAAGTCCGTACCGAACTCCGTCAAAGCGTGCGAGGTTTGTTGATACTTCTGCAGGCATGATTACGTAGTAAATTGCGAGCGCAAGCGCTGCCGATGGAAGCGAAATATCAACTATTTCATATCCTTTAGCCTTGAGTGTTGCGAGTGCTGCGTCAAAAGTTTTTATAACATCTTTGTCTACGCCTTGAGTAAGAAGATGCCGTGGTACGCCGATTTTTTTCTTGGGCAATCGAGAAGGATAAAGACCCTCCTCAATTGACGTACTATCAAGCGTATCTTTCCCGCGTATTGTATTGAAAATAATTTCTGTGTCCTCAACTGTTTTTGTAAGCGGACCAATTTGATCGAGCGAAGAGCCCATTGCTATGAGTCCTGAGCGAGAAACGGAACCATATGTTCCTTTGAGTCCCACAACTCCACAAAAGCTCGCAGGCTCGCGAATAGAACCTCCCGTGTCAGAGCCTAGTGCTCCGAGGCTTAAATCAGCTGCAACTGCGGCAGCGGAGCCGCCTGAAGATCCGCCTGGTGTTCGACTGTAATCATGAGGATTTTTTGTAGGACCATATGCCGAATTTTCCGTAGAACTACCGTGCGCGAACTCATCCATGTTAGTACGCCCAAGAAATACCACACCTGCATCTTTGAGTTTCTTAGTTACAGTTGCGTCATATGTTGCAACATACCCTTCTAGAATTTTTGATGCGGCACCTACGCGCCTACCTTCTATCAATATATTGTCTTTGATTGCTAGAGGAATACCCAACAACGGATGTACCTCGCTACGCTCGGCACCTGCGCGGCGTACATCCGCCGCTTCGGCCTGCGCCTCAACATCATCAAACACTTCTAAATACACATTGAGTTCTTTATTTTTCCCCTCAATATTTTTCATCACAGCCCTTGAAAGTTCGACAGCAGAAATCTCTTTTGCGACAAGGCGCTTATTCGCTTCAGAGATCGTGAGTTGTGCAAGACTATTACTCATCCTTTTGGATTATTTTGCGCACAACTGCATAATCCCCTTCTTTTTTAGGAAGAGCGCCGAGAAGTGCTTCGCGCTTTCCAGCGAGCAAATCATCTCCACGAGGCACGTCTTCTCGCATAACATTGTGGTTCTTAGCATTCTTGTCTTCAACACTGGCAGTGAATGTAGAAATCTGACCAACGTAGTCAAGAATATTGGACATATCTAGCTCGAGCTTCGCTATTTCCTCATCTGTCAGTTCTAAACGCGCAAGTTCTGCCAAGTTTTTTATCTCTTCTCTTGAAATCATGACGTGATACTATCACTGTCGTACCAATTTGAGAAATTCATTCTCATCTAGTACCCGCACCCCAAGATCGCGCGCCTTATCTAATTTTGAGCCCGGTTCAGTGCCCGCAACTACGGCGAATGTTTTTTTGGATACAGAGGACGATACATCGGCACCCAATTTGCGTAATTTTTCTTTCGCCTCATCGCGAGACAGAGACTCCAGCGTACCAGTAAGAACAAAAGTTTTTCCAATCAGAGGACCCTTCTCATTTCCAGATATTTTCTCAGAAATTATGTGAATATGTTTTTTTAAACGCTCAATCAATTTGCGATTTTTAGCATCCTTAAACCAGCGGTGAATGGATTGCGCAACGATTTCACCAATGCCTTCTATGTTTTGAAGTTCCTCTATAGTTGTTTGCGCAATGTCATCGATAGTTTTGAAATGTTCCGCAAGCAACAAAGCAGTCTCCTCCCCTACGTGTGGAATCGAGAGACCTACAATCAGCCTTGAGAGCGGCACATGTTTCGCTACCCGTTCAATCGCTGCAATTAATTTTTTCGCAGACGTTTCTGCAAACCCTTCAAGCGGTTCGATATCGCCAACTTCAAGGGTAAAAAAATCATCAAAATCAACTACAAGTCCCGTCTCGAGCAATTGATCAACCGTACTTACTCCAAGTCCTTCTATATTAAGCGCTGACTTACTGGCAAAGTGTCTTAACACTCTTCGGCGCACTGCATAGGAATCTTTTGCAACACACCTCCAAGCCGCCTCTCCCGGTACTCGCTCTATGCTCCCATCGCCGCCGCACTCAGCAACATGTGTTGGCCAAACAAATTTTCTCTCTTTTCCCGTTCGTAATTCTGTGAGAACCTTAACTATATCGGGAATAACGTCGCCGGCTTTCTGGAGAATCACAGTGTCTCCAATTCGTACGTCAAGTCTTTTTATTTCGTCTTCGTTATGAAGCGTTGCTCGCGACACTGTTGAGCCGGCAACCGAGACTGGTTTTAAGTGTGCGACTGGAGTCAGAATCCCGGTGCGCCCCACTTGAAGCGCAATATCTTCAACAGTTGTCGTCACTTGCTCGGCAGGAAATTTAAAAGCGATTGTAAAGCGCGGCGCTTTGCCAGTATAACCAAGTGCGTCTTGATATCTTTTCTCATTTACCTTGAGTACTATTCCATCCATCCAATAATTTTGTGCTGCCTTTTTTTCTTTCCATTCTTCCCAAAATACAATGGCTTCTTCTATATTCTTGAGGAACACAAAGTTAGGATTCGTTTTAAATCCAAGTTCCTGTAGATATTTAAGCTCATCGAGCTGCGCTTCAGGAAACTTTTCTGAGGTTTGCGCCACATCATAAATAAAAATATCGAGATTGCGCGAGGCCGCAATCTTTGGATCAAGCTGCCTCACTGACCCTGCCGCAGCATTGCGCGGGTTGGCAAACAAAGGCTCTCCTTTTTTCTTGCGCTCCTCATTTAATCTCTCGAGGTTTTTTTGACTCATCCACACTTCTCCTTCAACAAGAATATCTATAGGTCGAGGCAGCGAGAGCGGCACTGACTCAATAGTTTTTATATTATGAGTAACGTCCTCTCCAGTTACGCCATCACCGCGTGTTGCCGCGGTTTTTAAAAAACCTTTTTCATACTCAAGAACGATTTTTAAACCGTCAATTTTTAGTTCTCCGACATACGTCGGATTCACTTCGCCAAAAGAATTTCTCAAAAAACGCTTTACTCGCGCATCAAATTCCCGAGCCTCTTCGGGTGTAAACGCGTCATTAAACGACCACTGCGCCACTTTATGACGCACTTTTTTGAACTGCGGCAGCGGCTCCCCCGCGACTCGCTGTGAGGGAGAGTCGGGAGTGATGAGGTCGGGATACTGTTTCTCAAGATCCGTGAGTTCGTGCTTAAGAGAGTCAAGTGCTTCTTGCGAGATCTCCTCCTTGTCGTAGACGTGGTATTGAATCCGGTAGTGATTAATGCTGTTCTTGAGCTTGGTATACCGCTCTTTTACCTCCTTTGGCGCAGCCATACGTAAGCCTATTATAGGCTTTCGCGAGAGTCCGTGCGAGCCAAATCGGCGTTAGTAGTTGGCCTGAAGCGCGCGCTCTAATCGAATTATCCCGGTACCCGAACAAGAATTATATCCGCGCGAGACGATCGACGTTGCAGAAGGATTGCCGGTCTTTGAGACTGTCACTTTAGCGCAAGGCGAAGATGCTGTAGTACCGAGCAGGACCCAAAATGTAGTCGTTGCTGCTGTTGCGGTAGGAACCGGATTATTCCATACCCATGTCGTCCAACCCGTTGGAGGAACCGTGAATGTTGCGGGAGGCGTCCCAGCAGCAGCAATATCTTGGGACTGCCCGTTTGATTGTAGTGCGCAGTAAATTCCAGAGACTGGAGGATTGGAAGTACTTGATGTTGCAAATGCACTGCCGCCACTTCGAGCGCAGTACGCCGGCCCACCAGACGTGGGACAATTTAGGTCCCAATAAAATGCGCACTCAATCCCTGTATCCGCTGCATAAATTGCATACTGCGATTGCGTAGCTGTCTGAGAAAGATTGAGTTCCCTAATGAGGAGATCGTAAATAGCTAAGCCCACAGCAAGAGCGAGCGACGATACCAATACCGCAAAAAATACTGTGAAGCCTCGTTTTTGTTTATTAAATATCATTGCCAGTTAAACATATCTTCAACAACCGTAACGGGCTGGTGCGTTGCTCCAGCTAAATCGCTCCATGAAACAGTTACCGTCACGCGGACTTCGTCATTGTTTGTTCCTATAGGTTGTTGAATTCGTACTGTACGTACAAATCGTACTTCACCGGTTCCGGTTGTAAGGTACTGATTGTTTGTTGTATGGAATCGAAGTGGCGGACAGGCTCCTGAGCACGAGCTTATGGTGCCCGAAAATGAATCGACATGGCATCCGTTTGCAGTATTAATACACCCTCCCGTATCAAAACCAGTAAGCCAGCTTGAAACGCCGCTGCATGACCCGCCGGCCGAGAGACACAACTGATTAGTATCTCGTTTAAAACGAACAAATTCCATCGCATCCTGCGCTAAGTAATACGCAATCATCTGATCTTTTGCGACTATTGCAGTGAGAAGACCTTTTGAGGCGATAGTAAGCGGTCCAGCGATCGCGCTCGAGAGAATAAGCACTGCGACGAGTGTTTCAATAAGAGTAAATCCCCTCCGCGAGTACCATGCTCTAAACTTATTTCTTTGTAACCGTATCTTACTCATCATATATACGTTGCGTTATTGACGTTTGGAGTTGAAACTGCGAAGTCTGTCCCGCTGCCACGATTACGTATCCGGTCAACGTCATAACTACTTTTGGTTGAATGAAATCGCTCGCGGGAGCACCTAGTGTATAAAACCTTAGAATGCTCACAACTACTTCCGATGCGGTAATTGGCGCGAATGTTGATCCGCCGTCAGTAGAGCGCACCACACACCCCACGTCACCTTCGTCTTGGCCACACAAGATGCGATCGGGGTCGTTTGCAGGGCAACTCGCTCCTTGGCCGCTGCAATTTCGAAGCGTATATACAATTTGATCGTTTGAAAGGCTTGTATTCCCAGTGGACCCTTCAAAAGCAAAATAAGTATTTCCGCCAGAGCAGTCCTGCGGTGTCGTTATTGTACCGCTCGATCCGCAGTGATAGGAAAAACCTGTGCGAATAGTGCGCGACATACTGTCTAGAGCAAAATTCAAATTGTTCATGACTGATTTCATAGTTTCAGCTTTACGGTTTGCAGCAGAGATTGCCAAGAGCGAGCCAAGCGCAATGACCATAACCACGGTGAATATCGCCACTGATACAAGAAGCTCTACTAGTGTAAATCCGCGCTGTGTGGACATATTAGCTTCCATAATCTCCTACTGAAATTTGCCCGGTAAGTCCGACGGTTACACTGCGCGTATCAGTTGCGCCTCCAGGACCTCTTAATCGTATGTACGCACTAATATAATTTTGTCCGCTACTGCTTGAAAGAAAGCGCGCGTCAGGGTTTGGGCGCCTGAAGTAAATTGTAAGCGAGGTAATTTGCACTCCCCCCGATCCTACCCCGCCCGATTTGCAACTTCGAACTGTTGAGCTCACGATGCCGCAAAAATCGACGATACTGTACTGCGAGCCGATGGTGAACGTCTGGACTTCTTCTCCAGTATCATACCGACCATTCGATTGCGTTGGGGAGTCAGCAAATAATGTGTAGCGCTTGTCGTCCCCCGACGTGAAGTGCACCCCATACGCATTGGGTGCGAATGTTGATGATCCTTGCGTTACTTCGCGCACTGACGTGCCATACACTTGCGCTTGACGGACAGAGAGCGCAACGCTGTAGGCGAGAGCTCGTAATAGCGTTGCGCTATCGAAACGCCTTTGCTGAAAAATCATTACCGTTGTAAGCACCGCCATTATGGCGACCACAACTACTAATTCAATAACGGTAAATCCCTTGGGGGGCTGTACTCTTTTTTTAGAGTGAGTACCTGAAGCACTTCCAGGCGCCCAGTCAGACGAGGTACGCCCTTTAGAAAAGAAAGAGCGGAAGTGTGTTGAAAAAATCGACATGAAAAAAATGCGCAATGAGAGCTCCGAAAATGAGGAATGGAGCAAACGGTAGCTCACTCTTAATTGTAAACCCTCTTTTGAGAATAAGGAGAACGATGCCCACAAACGCACCTATCCAAAAAGCGAGCATTAGAGCTGTAAACCCAGCTGTAATACCAAGCAGCCAACCGAGAGAGAGTTCAAGAACTCCGTCCCCCCACCCCATCCAGCGCCCGCCAGAGATGAAAGACAAAAGTATCAACGGAAATGCTAGCACAGGCCCAGCAATAAAATTATAAAGATCGGGCGACGCGATAATAATAGGGGCACTTTCAACATGCACAAAAAGATTAAATAGTGCGAGCGCTATAAGTAGCATTGAAGCAGACCATGGAATGATGGTATGCCTAATATCATAGACAACAATAAAAAGGAGCACGAGGACCACCATAAGCCAAAAGACGAACGCGGGCGGATATGGATGCACGGTATACACAAGGAGAGCAAGAAGTGCCGCGGCACTTTCTACAAGCGGATATTGAATCGAGATCTTAGCGCCGCAATAGCGGCAGCGTCCCTGCAGAAGCACATATGAAAGTATCGGAACCAGATCAAAAAAACCAAGTTCATGCCTACAATGCATGCAACGGGAGCGACCCACCACTGCAGAGCGGCCGGTATTAAAGCGAAACGTCAGCGCATTTATGAAACTTCCTAATATTGCCCCGAGAAGAAACGTGCCAATAAGAATAACAATTGGCATTTAGTTGGTGTTGGTTACGTCGTAGCAGAGGTCAGGAGAACTTGCAGCATCAGTGCTGCAATCGCTCGATTCGCCGAAGAAATCTGACGGAAACGCACCTCCGAAGCACGCTGCATATCCGTTGGCATTCTTTGTAAGGCCCGCATCTTCGTTAAGGAGGGGGTTTGTTGCTAACTCAAGTCTCGCGCCAAGGTGGTATTTACTTCCGACGCCACAGTTCGCGCCTCCCGGCATTAATCCCACATATATATATGTTCTGTTAGGATCGGGATCTTTCGGAACAGAGGCCAGGTACGTCGGCACTAATTGGCTAAGCGAATGAGGGTAGCGAAGGTTATCGTTGTGGTATAGCGCGAGCGATAGCTGAATATTTTTTACGTCTGCGATTCGCTTTGCGTCACGCCCGCTTTTTCGCGCGTCTCCTAAAGAGGCCGTAATGATACCCGCTAATATACCCATGATGGCAATAACCATTAGGAGTTCGACAAGCGTAAAGCCCCTTAATCCTTTTAGTTGCATGTGTAGTCGGCTGCCGACGTAAGTGTACTTGCCGAGGTAGTGCCAGAATATCCGTTGTAATCGACACACCAGAACTGTCCGCTCGGAGATACAAGGTTTCCAAGTGGCACTTCTGTGGCAAAACCACCCACCCCATCGTTACATGTTGCCTGTCCAGCGGCGCCAATGCCATCTATAACAGTTGCAGCACTTATGCCTGCCGCATTTTTTGCAGCGTCTAAATGCCTATCGCCCCCATTGTTGGCAGTAGAAACACAAAAACCATCGTAACTATATCCTGCATTGGAACTAAATATAGCAGCGGACGTCCGCATAGTAGCCAAATTGGCCGCTACTCCTGCGACAGCACCCCTTTGCCTGGTTGACCCCAGCGACGCAAGCACAATGCCCGCTAAGATACCAATAATTGCTATGACCACGAGAAGTTCCACCAACGTGAAGCCTCGCGGAGCGCCAAACCGAGAGAAGAGACGATCTCTTAACATAGGCTAATTGTAGCGCAAAAAGAAAACCCCACATGAGTAGGTGGGGATTTCTTTATGTGCTGTATTGAGCCTAGTTACACGTGTAGTCCGTTGCAGCTGCAAAGTTGGCAGCTGACGTTGTGCCGGAGAATCCGTTAAAGTCGACACACCAGAATTGACCGCTCGGTGTAACAAGCGAACCCAGAGAAATTTCTGCCGCCCAGCCTGCCGCACCATCGTTGCAGGTGACGGTGTTTACACCGCTCGCTGCGTCAATTGAAGTAGCTGCCGTAACGCCTGCAGCGCTCTTCGCTGCATCAAGAGCTCTTCGGCCGCCGTTTGTAGCAGTAGATGCACAATAGCCATCGTAGCTTTGGGCATTTGCTTGGCTAAACAGTTCCGCTGCCGTGCGCATGCCTGCAAGGTTTGCACCAATACCTGCCACCGCTCCTCGCTGACGTACACTGCCGAGAGACGCAAGTACGATACCCGCCAAAATACCGATGATCGCGATAACGACCAGGAGCTCGATGAGAGTAAAGCCCCGATTAAAAACCTTATGCATATTCGTGATCCGAATTCTTATTAATAATTGATAATAAACTTAAAAAATGCGGATGAATATAGTATAAACGCCTCCGTAGCTGACTTTCTTCACCATGTGGATATCTTTTTATATGGCACCCGCTGTGTTGTAGATAGGAAGCAGTACCGAAGCCAAGAGAAATCCTACGCCAAGCGCCAACATTATGATCATTGCAGGCTCAATAAGAGACACAAGTGTATCAACTGAGGCATTTACCTCTCGCTGATAGAATTTTGCGAGACGCTGCAAGATGCTTCCGAGCTCTCCTGTTTCTTCGCCAATCTGGAGCATTTGCACCATAATTGCTGGCACTTCTTTAGGGTAGCGATTAAACGTTGACGAAAGTGTACTTCCCGCTTTTACCCCTTCAAGACCTTCACGAAGAATGTTTTCGTAGACCCTGTTCCCCACAACGTTTGCAGTTATTTCAAGCGCTCTCACTGCAGAGATACCAGAGGAAAGCATCACGTGCATGTTGTCCGAGACACGAGAGAGATACAATTTTTGGTAGAGTGAACCAATATATGGAATCGAAAGTCGAAAGCCGTCAAACATTTCTTTACCCTGTTGCGTATTTAAAAAGCGATAGAAGAAGAATCCTCCAACGATAAGTGCAACAAGAAAGAATATACCGTAATCAAGAAGAAAATTGCTGAACCCGAGCACCATTGAAGTGATGAACGGCAACTCCTGTCCAGATTCGTCAATAATGTCGCCAATTTTTGGAATCACTACTGTTAGCATGAGCGCCATAACACCAATAAACGTAACCAAGATGAAAGCAGGATAGATAAGCGCGTTGCGCACTTTACTTGAAACTTCGTAGGAGCGATCAATATAGTCAGCCAAATACAAAAACGTCTCGTCCAATTTTCCAGATTCTTCACCTGAGCGAACCATGTTCACGTAGAAATCTGAAAAAACTTTCGGATGCTTTGCGAGAGCTTTTGAGATACTGCTTCCTCCTTGAAGATCATCACTCACTTGTGCGAGAACGTTGCGTATAAAGGGTTTTTCGGCCTGCTCCGCGAGAAGTCTAAATACACGCAGCGCTGATACTTGAGCTTCAAAAAGCGTCGCAATTTGACGAGATAAGAGCACCAGATCGCGGCTTGAAACGCCACCAAATATTGTTACCGAGTTGATTTTGCCAAAAATACTAGCACTGCTCGCTGTTTCAAACGCTGTGATGGTAAGACCACGCTTCTGAAGGGCTACTATTGCTGCATCTTGAGACGCGGCGCTAATAGTACCGCTTGTTGGCTTCCCCGCTCCATCCAGTGCTTCGTATTTAAATTCCATAATTTTACAGTAATCGCTCCAAGGTCTTCGGGTTCCACGATCGTGAATATGCACTCTCAATTGTTATTTCTCCCATGCGCACAAGTTCCGCAAGAGCGCGATTCATATCGATCATGCCTTCATCTGCGCCCGTTTCAATGACAGTCTGAATTTCGTGTGTGCGTTTCTCGCGGATAAGATTGGCAATCGCGTTGTTATTGACGAGAAGTTCGTATGCAGGAATGAGACCACCTGATACACGCGGGACAAGTCTCTGAGAAAATATTCCTGCAAGTGAACCTGCAAGCTGAATTCTGATTTGCTCTTGCTGATTTGCTGGGAAAGAGTCGATGATGCGGTCAAGGGTCTGTGATGCGTTATTTGTATGGAGAGTTGAAAAGACAAGGTGGCCAGTTTCTGCAGCAGTTACCGCCGTTGCCATAGTCTCTGGCGTGCGCATCTCGCCGATCATGACCACATCTACATCCTGCCTAAAAATAGACTGCAGTGCCGATTGAAAATCTTGCGTATCAACGCGGACCTCTCGCTGATCAATGAGAGATTTTTTATTTTCAAAGAGATACTCTACCGGATCTTCAATTGTAATAATATGTTCGGTGCGCTCAAGATTGATCTTTTCTATGAGGGCCGCAAGCGTGGTCGTCTTGCCCTGCCCCACTGGACCCACTACCAGGAAAAATCCTTGTTCGCGCGTTGCAAAGTTCTCAAGCGCTGTCGGTAAATTAAGCTCTGCCAAGGATCGAATGACACGGGGAATAAATCTAAGCGCGATGCTCATATTACCGCGCTCAAAATAGCCATTGCCGCGAAAGCGGATTTTGTCTCCATACGCATACGAAAAATCAATCTCCTGTGTTTCAAGAAATCGCTTTTTGTGACTCTCGGAAAGAAGAACGTCGAGGAATCCCGTCATATCCTCTTGCGTCAATTTTTGCTCTGAAAGTATGGGAGTAAGAACGCCGGAAATTCTCACAATAGGCACAGCACCTGTGCCGATGTGCAGATCAGAAGCTCCCTGGGCGATAAGCTGATCAATAAGTTTTGAAAGTCTTTCTTTATACGCTGGCATAGAAATCTACATTGAACTATTCGCTTGATAGGGATGCTTTCTGCACCTCTCCTTCCTCGCTGAGTGCAGTTGGTGCTGATGCAGGCGCCTCTGGTACTTCATCGAGTTCAAATTCTCCTCCAAGCGTATTCACTTCTTCAAACGGAACCTCTCCCCGAGCAGACTTTATGATAGCATCCTCCTTCATAGTGAGCATGCCACTTTTACGCACGATTCCGAACAGTTCATCCTCAGGTTTATTCCCAAGAATTGCTCGCTCAAGTTCAAGATTCATATCAAACATCTCAAATACCGCTACGCGTCCTCGGATTCCTGCGGGACATTCAGGAGTCTGATCGATGCGATACACTTCGTTAAGCGGCGGAATAGCTTTCCTATATTCTGCTGGTAAGTCATCGAACTGCTTATCAAGAAGCTCTTTCATGCTTCCTTCCACCGGAACCTTCTTTCCACCACCCGTACACAATGTTTTTACGAGACGCTGCGCCATGCCCAAAATGAGAACTGGTGGAATGAGGTACGGCTCTACCCCCATGTCGAGTAAACGCGGCACAATGCCGATTGCGTTGTTGGTGTGAATGGTTGAGAGCACCAAGTGGCCCGTGAGCGCTGCTTGTACAGCCAAGTTAGCGGTTTCTGCATCGCGGATCTCACCCACCATGATTATGTTTGGGTCTTGACGTAGTGTCGTGCGTAAACCATTTGCAAATGTATAGCCGATCTCGGGGCGCACCTGTGACTGCGACACACCAGGAATGGTGTACTCAACTGGATCCTCAAGCGAAAGCACGTTTTGTTTTTCACGATCTAATTCATTAAGAATGGCATACAGCGTTGTTGATTTACCTGAGCCAGTCGGACCTGAAATGAGCACGAGGCCGTACGGCTTTTTAATTGCGGTGCGAATAAGCTCAAGGTTTCGCTCGCTTAATCCAAATTCTTCAAGATGAAGCACTTTCGCGGTCGCTCCAAGAATACGCATCACCACCTTTTCGCCGTAGTACGTCGGAAAGGTAGAGACACGGAAGTCTACTTTGTTTCCTGAAACGCGCGCAGAGAAACGGCCGTCTTGTGGTTTGCGTTTCTCGTCAAGACGCATGTTTGAAAGCACTTTAATACGCGCCACTACCGCACTGTGCACCTTCGAAGGCAGCGTAATGTTAGTGATCAACACGCCGTCAATGCGAAACCGCACACGCGTTTGATCCTGGAGTGGCTCAATATGAATGTCAGACGCTCTTTGTTCCGCCGCGTGCCTGAGTACCGTTGCCACAATCTTTGTAACCGGAGCATCTTCAGTAATCGCTTCAGCGCCAGTTTCAGTTATTTCTGTTTCCTCAAGATTTGCAACCGATCGTTTCTTCCCTTCTCTAGCTTCTTTTTCTGTTTCAACCGTGAGCTCAGTTTCAAGCTCACCAAGAGCTTTCCCTACTTCGCCAGAGAGCCCTTTGTATTGAGTCAGGAGATGATCAAAGTCGGTGTCGGTTATCAGAAATACTTTATAAGGAATACCGACTTTTGCAGAAATAAAGGTAAGTGCATCGCGCGCTTCGAGATTGTCTGGATCAGTTATGCCAACTTCAAGCGCGCCATCAACAATACCCAGTGGCGCAAAGCGATAGTGTCGTGCACTTTCTTCGGGCACAAACTTGAGAACCTCAAACGAAACGGTCTTATCTTTAAGAAGGCGCGTGGGCAGGTTGTAATACTGGCCTTTTGCTTTAAGAATTGAAGCGAGTGGAATACCAGCTTTTTCAAGACCCGCTTCCGGCTGCATGCCAGTCTTACTTATGTCTTCCCTGATAGCATCAGCACGGGCTTTTTCAATGACACCCGTGTCGATTAGTAGTTTGAATAAATCCATAGTGAACGCGCATATCTCTACAGCGGCGCAAACGGGTTGCGACGGCCGATGTTTTCGGGAGGTATTGTAACCCCGTAATCGGTAAGAGATGTGAATACCGGGTCACTGAATATTGTGTTATCAAGACGAATCGTATTTAAACTCGAGAGCGTTGTCAGAATTTCTTGCGAAAGTGGCGAGACGGTCTGCGTTGTTAGGAGAGCGTCAGAGCCGCCTGAAAGAAATGCATTGTATGCCCAATATCCAATCACCGCTATGAGGATGATTATGATATACATTTTGTTGTTTCGTATAAAATTCATAGCAATTTATTTAGTGAAGCCAGTACGTACGTATAGAAATATCATAACTGTTGAGCCCTCGCTCTTCAGCTGTAAAAGAAATGTGTTCTACATCCATGACCCTAAGGCTATGCTCAATATCTTGCATTAGCGCCAGGAAATCTTCATACGAGGCAACAACGGCAAAATTGATATCGAGCGACCCAACTGCCTCGCCCGAGGAACCCACTGCGAGCGGATTGCGCGCAACTGCGCGATCAGAAATATCGCCAAGTTCTACATTGCTTAATGTGAGACCGTGACGAGCTGCTATAGAGTTTATGTCGATAATGAGATGGATACTGTCGACGTGATCAGGGAGAACGCGCTCGAGGCGCTGCTTATTTTCCGCGGAAAAAGTATTGTACGCTGCGATTTTCTGATCTCTCGTCTTGCGCAGCTCCTGAGACTTATCGAGAGCAGCATCATATGAGCGCACTTCCTCCTGAAGCGCTTTTGCTGATTGGTACGTTGGATTCGTATACAGTACAAAAAGTGAGACTGCAGTGAGCGCTATTAGAAGTGGAAAAAAGAATTGTCTCATAATTATTCTTGCGGTGGCGTTGTAGTGCCTGACTCAGCAGGCAGAATTGTATTTGAGCCGAGAGTCTTACTGTAAAGATAGAGAGATGGATCTACTGTGGCTGTAACACTAAATGATACTTTTCCTTCCGGCTCTACACTAATATTTGAAAACACTACATCTTTTAAAACCTTGCTGGCTCCGAGCTGGTCTGACTGTAGCGCGATAGTTGAAAAACTGTTTGCAAGCCCATTCATCGAAATTATTGCAGTGCCATCATCGCCCACAGTGAAATCAAAACTTGTTAACTGCACACGCTCAAGCGTCTGTTGAGCTAAGAAGAAAAAGATCGCCGACGGAGCCAGATGGTTCTGTAAAACATTTCGTGCTGAATTAATTCTTGAATCGAAGCGCACCAGCGTTTGGATAGTGGGAAGATCGTAGGCGCCTTCATATTTCTCAAGGGATGCTTTTTTCGCCGCAAGCGAGGTATTAAGATACCCTTGGTAGAGGAAGGCGCCTACTGCGGAGAGAAGCGACGCAATAAAAATAAGCACGCACAAAAGCGTAAGCAAGCCAAAAGATCGCCCGCGACCACTCCTGTCGCTCACGAGCGGCTTTTTTGGAATAAATGAAGCTCCGACCTGAGGGTCCATTTATCTTTAATTATATAGTACTAATCAATGCAACCATACTCATATCAACACGCCCCTACCCCAATTCCTGAAGTCTCCTGAGCGCTAACCCGACCGCAACAGTGAATTCGGGCCCAGTTTCTTTAAGAATTGCCTCAAGAAATGCAGGAGCCTGCGTCTTCGCGAACGGATCGGCAATACGCAATTCATTCTGGATTCTTGCCTGTGCAAATTCCTTAAAACCTTTGATTGAAGCGCCACCTCCTGTTGCCACAACAGTAGTGAGCGATTGATTATTTCTCTGCTCCCAGTTAGTAAGCGTTCGCGAAGTATCCGAAATGAGCGGCATGAGGGAGAGCTCAAGTGATTGAGTAAGAGAAGGGTCAATATGCGCATTGAGCCCGATTTTTCTCTTGCGCTCTTCGGCAACTGCAACCGGAAGATTAAGTGCGCGCGATGCAGCGAGCGTCAAATCCTGCGCTCCATGATTTACAATGTGACTTTCACGTATGAGCCCTCGCTCAACAATATAGAGTTTTGTTGTTGCAGCTCCGATATCAATAACGGCAGTGGGCGCAAGACCGTGCTCGAGAGCGGCGCGCACCGAACTAAATACTTCTATCTCAAAAAAGGAGACCGCAAGTTGTGCATCGCTTGCTATGCTGCGAAATTTAGAAATGGTGTCGTTGTGGATCGCAACTAAAAGAATTTCAATTTTGTCTTGAAGCTCTCCCTTTCCCTTACCGCCTGAGACAACAAACCAATCAAGAAGAACTTCGTTGATTGGCACCGGAATATATTTGCGCGCCTCAATTGGTACTACCTGCGCAAGCTGCTTTTCTACTGACGCAGGAAGTCTAATGAGAGAAATCAAGCTTGAAGAATATGGAATCGAGATTCCCGCATCTACAGTTGAAATATTTGCTTCTCTAATGACATCTTTAAGCGCTTCTGCTATCTTATCCGCCGGCAGCGACGTCGCACGGCCAATCTCAACGCCCGCATAGGGCCCCAACGCTATTGCGCCGTACGTTTCAAGAATGACACGCCCGCGCTCTTTACGCAGTTGCACTACTTTAACCGCAGAAGTGCCGATATCGACGCCGAGTACGCTTTTAGACTCCCTCGAAAAGAGACCAGAGAGATTTGGCAAAGAAAACGCCATTCCCAAAATTATATCATGATAAGTCAAGTCTTAAATTCCGTTTTGGATATATTTCTGCCTCCCCGCAGCACTCAAATAATAATTGAGAGACTTTCGTTTGATACATTGCTAACACTAAAAAATTCTCACACGCTCCCCTATCGCCATAAGGCAGTTACTGCACTCATTTGGGAAATTAAGTACAACGCCAATCCAAAAGCACTTGCGCTTGCAGGTCAGATATTGCAAGAAGAATTGCTTTCTCTTGCTGAGGATGAACTGAGTAAAATTGTTGTAATACCTGTCCCGATGCATCCAAAACGCAGGAGTGAGCGCGGATTCAACCAGACTGAACTTATATGCGAGGCAGCGTTCGATAACGAAATAGAAGTCTTTGAGTACATGCCGCATGCCCTTCTTCGTATGCATCACACACCTCCTCAGCAAACGCTTCCCCGTCGTGAGCGACTCAAAAATATGCAAAGTTCTATGGCAGTTAATAGCCGCGCAAAAATAAAAGGGCGAGTTTGTGTCGTTGTTGATGACGTTGCAACTACCGGCGCAACCCT
>DASPJS010000030.1:0-11134 GCA_035628495.1 Minisyncoccota bacterium | reverse complement strand
TGGTGTTTTTGATATAGTTTCACTGGATACACAAATTATTAAGTAGGGGCGAAACGCGTGGATAGGTAGTTCTCGATCAGATTCGAGACCTAAAATTCGCGAGTTTCGCAAAACACAATGCAAACTCGAAGTTTCTCAACTGAGATCGGCGGCAAAACAATGACCGCTGAGTTCACAGACTTAGCCGAAAATGCGCACGGCTCGGTCATTTTGCGCTATGGCAACACGGCGGTTCTCGCAACAGCCGTCATGAGCGAAAAAACGCGCGATGATATTGATTACTTTCCGCTCACGGTGGACTACGAAGAGCGCTTTTATGCTGCCGGACAAATTTTGGGCTCGCGATTTGTGCGCAGAGAGGGAAGACCGTCTGAGCAAGCGGTGCTCTCCGGCCGCGTCGTTGACCGTACTATCCGACCGTTGTTTTCCTCTCATATTCGCAATGAAGTGCAAGTCATTATTACCGTGCTTGCACTCGACGAGGACGATCCAGACATGATCGCCGTCAATGCGGCTTCTCTTGCTCTTGCAACTTCTGACATACCTTGGAGTGGCCCTGTCGCCGCAGTGCGCATCGGAAAATCTGAAGGTGGAGAATCTATAGTTAATCCAACGTACGCACAGCGCAAAGAAACGGCGCTCGATATTTTGGCATGCGGTAAAGACGGTACCATAAATATGATCGAAGTCGCCGCAAAAGAAAGTAGCGAATCAGACGTTGCGGAAGGATTCAAACTCGCATCAAAAGAGCATGACAAAATTTTGGACTGGCAGAAAAAAATCGTAAGCGAAATCGGAAAAGAAAAACGCGCTCTGCCAAAACCAGAAATTCCTTCTGTTCTATCACAACTGTTTGAAACAGAATTCGCATCAAAACTTAGCGCCGCGGTATTTTCCGGAGAGGCAGGCAAAGATGCGATTCACATTGTGCAAAAAGAATGGATGGAAAAAATAAAAGAAAATGACGAACTTGCTGAGATTGCAGGAATTGCGAAGCGATTTTTTGAAGACAAAGTGGATGAAGAAATTCACCGCGGCGCAATTGAAGAAAATAGACGCGCTGACAGTCGCGACTTTTCAAAGATCCGATCACTCTTTGCAAAAGCAGGAGGCATTTCTCCAATTCTTCACGGCTCTGGAATTTTCTATCGCGGAGGCACTCACGTATTCACTGCACTCACGTTAGGCGGCCCCGGTGATTCGCAACTCGTAGACACTATGGAAGAGCAAGATGTGAAGCAGCGGTTCATGCATCACTATAATTTTCCTCCATTCTCAGGAGGAGAGACGGGACGTATGGGCGGGACGAACCGTCGTGCGATTGGACACGGCGCTCTCGCACAAAAAGCACTAGAGGCAGTGATTCCGCCTGCCGAGGAATTTCCGTACACAATTCGTCTCGTGTCAGAATGTTTCGCATCAAATGGTTCGACCTCAATGGGTTCAGTGTGTGCTTCTACGCTCGCACTCATGGACGGCGGTGTACCTATAAAAGCCCCGGTCGCAGGCATCGCAATGGGACTCATGATGTCCCTCGACTACGCTCGGGATAAAAAATATAAAATTCTTACTGATATTCAAGGACCTGAAGACGAATTTGGTGACATGGATTTTAAAGTGGCAGGCACCCGCGCAGGTATCACTGCAATCCAGCTCGACATCAAGCTCGATGGCGTTCCTGTTTCTATTCTCACAGAGGCACTCGACGCGGCAAAGGCCGCGCGCTTAGAGATTCTAGAAACAATTGAAAAAGAAATCCCGGCCCCTCGAGCTTCTATCAGTCCTCGCGCACCGGAAATCCTAACTATGCGTGTGAAACCAGACCAAATCGGCCTTGTCATTGGTGGTGGTGGAAAAACGATTAACGGCATTAAAGATGTTTCAGGTGTTGAGGACATTACTATTGAAGACGACGGATCGATTTTTATTACGGGGAAAGGTGGTACAGCAGCAAAAGCCAAAGAAATGATTGAGTCTATTGTTAAGGAATACAAAGCGGGTGAGATTTACGAGGGAGAAGTAACTCGTCTCATGGACTTTGGAGCGTTTGTGCGGGTTGGTCCGGGTAAAGATGCTGAGGGGTTAGTCCATGTTTCTGAAGTTGCACCGTTTAGAATTGGAAAAATATCTGACGCGGTTGCGGTGGGGGATAAAGTACGGGTTATGATTAAAGAGATAGACGAAAAAGGCCGCATTAACCTTTCAATCAAATCAGTTGATCCGGATTTTGCGTCTCGCAAAGGGCTTACCCCACAAACAAATCCAAATGGAGGAAACGAGCAACATAGGAGGTTCGGGAGAAGATAAGAATAAGGAACCAAAAGAGACCACGGTAGACCTCGACAAAATACTTCTTCCAAAAAAAGATGCGCGCCCGCCACAGATGCCCGAGCGTGTAAACGCTGGTGTGCTCCTTGAACAAGAGCAAAATGCATCACTCCCCAAGACTGAACCACAGCCCCAAGCACAAGCTCCTGCACAACCTAAACTGGAAGGATCGACACTGCCACACTTGCAGACATTTCAAAGCGACATAGAAAAAGTAGTGAGCGAAAAAAATGTTTCTGTCGTTTCAATCGCTGCCGCAGAAGCAGCCCGTCGGAACCAAGCTCCTCAATTTCAAGGCACAGTCGAAGCAGAACCTCAAAGCGCTCCGTTTTGGAATCGCTACGGGAAGCAGCTTTCACTTGTTTTGGGAGGAGTGACGCTACTCGGCATTTCTGCACTGCTACTTATATACACCGTGCCGTTTTCAGGACCCGTCGACGTGGAGGTGCTTGATCGCTCACGCATTATCACCGTAGATGAAACAAAAGTTTTTGTTGTTCCTCCTGGAGAAGTTGATCACAACGCCACCATCGCCGCTCTCAATCGAGAACGTGGAAATCTCTCGCTCTCACTTGGGCTTATTGCGCACATCTATCTCGCACAGGCTTCGACTACACCGGAAGGAGAGCAGACACTCAAGACCGTGCCTGCGTCGAGAATTCTTCAACTTATTTCTCCATCTGTACCCCAAGAACTCTTGAGGGATATCGAGCAAGAGGAATATCTTTTTGCGTTTCATTCAGTAGGAAGCATTGAACCACTCCTTGTACTTAGATCAAATAGATACGAGCAAGCGTTTGCCGCCATGCTTGAGTGGGAGCACACAATGAAAAGAGAATTTTCAAAACTCTTTGAACAGGTATCAACTGAACAAATTGCGACCGACATAGGAACAACTACTCCCGCGCCTATACAGACAGTGGTTAATACCGGATTTGTAGATAGAGTAGTTGAGAACCATGATGCGCGCGCAATAGTAAATGAACGTGGAGAAATACTTCTTCTCTGGACGTTTCTTGACCGAAACACAATCCTCATAACAACAAACGAAACAACAGTGCGAGAAATTATTTCTCGTTTGCGCACTGCTCCGATTGAGTCACGGCCTTAATTTGCACTTGAGGAACTGCTTGTTAGTATTGGACTATGGATACCAACATATTTAAACAACGGCTCGAAGATGAACTGAAAACGGTTGAGGGTGAACTTAAAACGGTCGGAGCACAAAATCCTAAAAACCCCGCAGACTGGGAAGGAAAAGAAGTAGAAATGGATGTGAGTATCAAAGACGAACTTCCCGATAAACTTGAAGAATATACCACTAATCGCTCGATCACTGACACGCTAGAGGTTCGCTTCAACGAAATTCGCGGGGCACTTGAAAGAATTTCCGCGGGAGAGTATGGTACGTGCGAAGTAGGCGGGGAACCTATTGAGGAGGACAGGCTTGATGCGGATCCGGCAGCTCGCACGTGCAAGAAACACGTAGATACAAAACTGCCACCGCTCTAAGGGAAATCAGCCGTTATTTATAACTCTATAGCGGCATGCACTACGCTCGCGTCTGGAGCGCCCAGACGTCATTGTTAACTCCGTATTTGGTCTCAATCGAGGCCGATCTTTCGCGTGGCCTACACGCATTTACAATTGTCGGACTCCCTGACAAAGCTGTCGAAGAGAGCCGAGATCGTGTTGCGGCAGCGATAAAGCACACAGGATTTGAATCGCCAAAAAGCCGCAACCAAAAAATAGTCATTTCTCTTGCGCCGGCAGATTTAAAGAAAGAAGGTCCGATGTTTGATCTTCCTATTGCGCTTTCCTACCTTCTCGCCTCAGGCGATATTCAGTTTGATCCTGAACCATACCTCTTTATTGGAGAACTATCGCTCGATGGAGCACTACGAGCAGTTCGTGGCGTCTTACCGCTCGTAGCTGAAGCGAAGCGGCAAGGAAAAAGAGCGGTTTTTATTCCAAAAGACAATGTAGAAGAAGCTGCGCTAGTACGCGGCATAGAAATATTTTCAATAGAGACGCTTAAGCAAGTAATTGAACATCTCAATACAAAAATTTCCAAAGAAGCAGCACCACACAAAATATCTCCCGCAGCACACACTGCCCTCGAAATAGATTTCGGAGACTCCAGTTTCGCGCTTGAAGATATCCGCGGACAAGAATCGGCAAAGCGCGCTGCAATAATTGCTGCGGCAGGAGGTCATAACTTAGGCCTTTCGGGATCTCCCGGCACAGGAAAGACGATGCTCGCACGCGCTATTGCCTCAATTCTGCCCCCACTTTCTTTTGATGAAATACTGGAAGTGAATGGTATTCATTCAGTTGCTGGAATCTTGCGCGGCAAACTCATTACCACTGCGCCCGTGCGTTCACCTCATCACACGTCTTCCTACGTCTCGATTATCGGCGGAGGAAGTAATCCGCGTCCTGGAGAAGTGACTCTCGCACACAGGGGCGTGCTTTTCCTCGATGAGTTTCCAGAATTCGACAGGCGCGTTGTTGAAGCGCTGAGGCAGCCACTTGAAGACAGAATTGTATCTGTTGCGCGTTCAAAAGGAACTGCAGTATTTCCAGCGCGCTTTTGTCTTGTCGCCGCAATGAACCCCTGTCCGTGCGGTAATTGGGGACATCCAACTATCTCCTGTACCTGTCCTGCATTTGCTGTAGAGCGATATCGCAGAAAAATTTCAGGACCCATAGCTGACCGCATCGATTTATGGGTCACTATGGGTCCCGTCGAACTTTCAGAGCTCGGTAAAAGAAACAAAGAAGGGACAGAGACACTCAAGGCACGCGAGACTGTTCTTCGTGCACGAAATATGCAGGAGAAACGATATAACGCTTCTAAAACAAATAGTGATCTTTCCCCACGAGAGCTCGACGACTTGGTGCCTCTCTCAATTCCTGTGAGATCAACGCTTGAAAAAGCGGGCGAGCGACTTTCACTTTCTCCTCGTGCATTTCATCGCGTTATTAAAGTTGCGCGTACAATCGCAGATCTAGAAGGAAGCGAAAATATAAAAGAGCCCCATGTTCTTGAGGCTCTGCAATACAGAGAGCGTAAAAACTAGAGAATACATTGAGCGATTGATCCAAAATTTGATGAGATGCGAGACGCGGAGAAAACAACGAGGAAGCGTACTGCAAAGTTACGCAGACAAGTCGTAGAGGCTCTGCAACAATGCAGCTCGCGAATTTTAGATCAATCTATTTAAACGGGTTCTTTGCGCCGCGCACCTCAAAGTGAAGGTGATATCCGGTTGCCTGGCCGGTACGACCGATTGTACCGATTGTTTGTCCCTGCACTACGCTATCGCCGACACCAACAGCGACAGTGTTCGCATGCGCATATAGCGTTTGAGTACCATTAGTATGTTGAATGACTACATAGTTTCCATAGCCTCCGTTCCAGCCGCCGTTATTTCTCGCGATAATAACGTTTCCTGCAGCAGCGGCAAAGATTGAAGTTCCTTTAGGAGCACCTATATCGATTCCGTTAAACCCGTGAAGTCCTTGCGTGATAATGCCACCGTTAACGGGCCACAAATAATCACCAGCAAGGTCAGGACCACCCGCGCCATAGAGTGGTGCTGTTGGAACTTTTGATTTTGTTCGCGGAGCGACAGGGGGTGGAGGAACTTCTCCGTGAGGAATTATGATGACACTGCCAACCGCAAGAGAGCCGGACGTTAGTTCATTATAGCTTGCGATCTCTGCCTCATCACCTTTGTATTTTTTTGAAATGGAAGCGAGAGTCTCGCCCTTTATAACCGTGTGGCGAATGCCAGTTATTGGAAGAATTACGAGCTCATCGCCAGGGTGAATAACGCGTCCCCTAATATCATTGGCCCAGATAATGGTATTGACTGTCACATCAAACATCTCCGCGATAGAGGAGAGCGTATCGCCCTCACGAACGGTGTATACGCTAATTTGAGACGATTGTGGCTTTACTTCTGTGTCTACAGGAGTGCCAGAAGGACCATCGGCTGGCACAAGGGCTTCGCCATCAACAACTGTAATATCGCCACCTCCTTTCGCAGGATTTGGGTCGATGTTGATAGCAGGCTGCAGAAGCGGAACAGTTTGGGAATTAAAAGAGGTGGACTGCTGAGCGCTAGCAGAGGGAGTGGACGATTTAGTAAAAAGAGAAGAGAAAAATTCTAGTACTCCAGCGTGCGCAATAAGAGGATTTAAGAAAACGACGAACGACGCAAACCCGGCAATGAGCTTGAAAAATAACACTTTTTTGGCCTTCTTCGAGAAATGTGGCTCAATGGCCGAAGAAGGGACTGTTTTATGAGATTCTATAAGCCTATTTTCACCTGAATTTCACCCTGTTCCGCCAATAAATGGCTCTGTTAAGCCACTTAATCATCCGTTCACCCTGTACTTCTCCACTATACCGCTGTGAGCGGGAGGGTCAACCTTCTCAGATGGAGAATGTGGATAAGATCCGTCGGCATATCCTCACGCTCGGGCGCTCAAGGCCGCTTGGCCAGGCCTTACCCTCGCTTTGAGGAATACCGACTCCGTACGGAAAATGCCTGAAAATGAGCCATTTATTTCCTACGTTGGGCTTTGGTAGACTCTGAATTGCAGATTTTTCTGGTATACATGATAGGTGAGTTATCTATTGGGACTTAACGAGGCGCAAAAACAAGCTGTTACTTCTATAAAAGGCCCACTTTTGGTGCTTGCTGGAGCAGGAGCTGGTAAAACGCGCGTTATTACACACCGGATTTTGCATATTGTACGGGAGGGAGTGGCGCCAGAGCAGATACTGGCTATCACCTTTACCAACAAGGCAGCAGCAGAAATGCGGGAGCGAACAACCAAGCTCCTTTGGGAAGATAAAAGCGCTGCGCGACCCGTGTTTGAGCGCTACATTCCTCCTTTTATATCAACATTTCACTCTCTCGGACTCTCAATTATTAAAGAAAATGCACGGGTCTTGGGATACAAACGAGTCCCGGCAATATACGATCGCGCCGACTCGCTTAAAGCAATGAAGGAAGCGCTGAGGTCAATTGGCGCTGAGGACCTTGAGCCCCGGATGGCGCTATCAATCCTCTCGCGACACAAAGGAGAGGGGACCGGGGCGCTCGAATTTGCAGAAAAAGTAGAAACGTCTCGCGATCAAGCGCTCGCCGCCGCATTCGCGAAATACGAAAAAATTCTCTCCGAGGATGGCGCGGTTGATTTCGATGATCTTCTACTAAAGGCGGAGAAACTACTGCGCGAAGATAAAGCGAAGCGTGAGCAGTACCAAGAGCGTTGGCCCTACATTCATATTGATGAGTATCAAGACACCAACCGCATCCAGGCGCGAATGGTGGAGCTTCTTGTGTGTGCTGATAAAAATGTTTGTGCTGTTGGTGATATTGATCAAACTATTTATGGCTGGCGTGGCGCACAGATCGCTAATATTCTTTCATTTGAAAAAACGTACCCTGGCGGTCAGATCGTACTCCTAGAAGAAAATTATCGCTCTACAAAAAATATTTTGAGTGCGGCAAATGACGTAATTACAAAAAACGTGTACCGCCGTGAAAAAAATTTATTTACGCATAATGCCGATGGAGAACCACTTGGACTGTACCAGGCATTCGATGAAATGGATGAAGCGATGTTCATTGCGCGAACAATAAAAGAAAAAATGCGAGACGGAGCAAAGCCCAGAGACTTTGCCGTACTCTACCGCGCAAATTTTCAGTCACGCGCGATTGAAGAGGCGCTACTCTCCGGCGACATCCCATATCAAGTTCTTGGAACTCGATTTTTCGAGCGCAAAGAAGTAAAAGACGTACTTTCCTTCATTCGCGCAAGTCTCTACGCAACTAACGCCGATATTATGCGAATTGCAAACACGCCTGCGCGCGGACTAGGAAAAGTAACACTTCTTAAGATGGCGATGAACAAAGAAAGTGAGCTCACGCCTGCAGTGCGAGCAAAGATTGAGCAATTTAGAAAAATCCTTTCAGATATTGGTGAGACTGCAAAAAAATTACCACCTTCAAAGCTTGTGCAGTTTGTGATGAGTATCTCTGGTATGGATGCGATGTTCAAAGAAGACAAAGTAGAAGGAGCAGAGCGGCTTGAAAACGTACGCGAGCTCGCAACACTTGCTGCACGCTACGACACTCTTCCCATTGGCGAAGGAATCGAACAATTTCTTGAATCTGCGGCGCTCGCGAGCGACCAAGACGAGCTTAAGGATGAGGCGAATGCAGTGCGCCTCATGACCGTGCATGCCTCAAAAGGACTTGAATTTCCATATGTTTTCATCACAGGCCTTGAAGAAGGGCTTTTCCCTTATGAGCGCGATGATGAGGATGAAAGCAATCGAGAAGAAGAGCGTCGACTCATGTATGTGGCCCTCACGAGAGCTATGAGAAAAGTATATTTAAGTTTTGCGTCATATCGAACAATCTTCGGCTCAAAAAGCGCGACCGTCCCATCGCAATTTCTCTCTGATATTCCGGATGACATACTTGAATACGTGGCGCCAGAGCGGCTCGGAAGAACTATCTACCTCGACTAACTATGGAGAAGAAAAAATCTCTTGGCCAGCATTTTCTAACCTCTTCTCATTATTTGAGTCTTATCGCCGATACTGCGCGCCTAAAGGAAGGAGAGCGTGTGCTTGAAATTGGTCCAGGCGACGGCGCACTAACCCGAGAACTCCTCGCGCGAGGAGCGAATGTTGTCGCAATTGAAAAAGATTACCGCCTAATACCTGTACTTCAAGAAAAATTTACAAAAGAAATTTCTGCGCAGAAACTTATTCTTATTGAAGCAGATGCACTTGAGCATACAGAGAAAAAACTCAAGCGCCCATACATCGTGGTAGCGAACATTCCGTACTACATCACCGGTGCAATCATAAAAAAATTTTTGACTTCAAAAAATCAACCATCTAAGATGGTCCTTCTTATTCAAAAAGAAGTGGCAGAGCGTATCGCGCGAAGTAAAAAGGAAAGCTTACTTTCCTTGTCAGTTAAAGTGTACGGAGAACCCAGATATGTGAAAAGTGTCCCGCGTGGCGCATTCGCTCCACCGCCAGACGTGGATTCAGCGATTCTTTCAATTGCAAATATCTCTCGCAACAATTTTCAATCGACCACTCATGAGAAAAAGTTTTTTGAAATTATTCATGCTGGATTCGCACACAAGCGAAAACTTCTTGTGCGAAACTTGGAGTCAATCTTCGACAAAAAATCCTCCACTGCCTTAGAGAACGCCCAAATTCCAAAAACCGCGCGTGCAGAAGATGTGCCTCTCGCACAATGGCTCGCGCTATCAAAAACTTAAATGGAGAGTGTGGGGGAAGGAATAGAGGTACCTATTGTCGACATTCGAAGTCCGAAAAGCGGGATCGGGGTTGAGAGAAATCCAACTCCAATAAAACAAACAATTGGAAGATCCGCTCCGCCAACAATAGACGTAGCAGGCAAGGGAGGGCCCACAAGGTTTGTGTCAGTTAAAAACGGTACCCAAATATAAAACTCGGGCAGGGGAACGCCTGTTCGGTTTACCAAAACCGTTACATGGAGCATCCCTCCTGAACACGGAACAATCGAAACTATGCGTCCGCCAAAATGAGCGATAATGGGTGTTGGCGGAACACCTAGATTGCCGGCTCCAAATAGTTGTGCTGATGATGAAAGTGGAGCCAGAATTACCCCTATAAAACCTATAGAAAGTAACAATTTGCCAACGGCCTTCATACAATTATAAGTATACCGTGAATTTCCTGATATACTTTTAAGAATGGCGGTTTTCTCCTATCTTCCTTCTGCTCAATTTGCCCTTATTGTCGGATCTGTCGCGGTTTCCGGAGGCTTAGTGGTGGCCGCACAATATGTGACTAACCCGCCCACGACGCCACCGTCTCTTGTAGCCAACACCGAAATCCCCACTACAAACGACGATTGGAAGCGCACGCTAATCTCAATTCAATCTCAAAATCCACTTGGCCATTTACCACCTGAACCAAATCCGAAAGCTGTAGAAAATCTGCTTGAAGCAGCGCAGAGTGAAAACATTACGAGCTCTGTAGCACGAACGGTATTTGTAAAGCTGTCAGACGCTAAGGCAAAGGGCCTTGGAAGCGATGTGCCAACTCAAGAGGAGCTCATTGCTCAAGCGAATCTTCTACTTTCAGAAAAAAAGGAGGGGCTTATATTCGCTCAATCAGATATTACAAGTACCGGGGTATCTGCTGCGACCCTCAAAACGTATGGCAATGAGGTCATGACCGTCCTCAGCAATCATCCAACCGCAAGTTATGCAGATACGCTCATGGCAATCAGCGCTCTCCTTGATGGCGATCCCAAGGCACTTTCAAAATTAAAATCGATAGGGGAAGCATATGGCCAATTAGCAAGGGATTTAGCAAAGGTATCCGTGCCAATTACGCTCGTTCCGTTTCATCTCCAGATTGTAAATAATTATGCGGGCGCCTCTGCAAGCTACAACGATCTTCAATTGCTCGCTTCAGATCCATTGCGCTCCCTCGCAGGATTTCAGCACTACCAGACGCTTATTGGAGAAATATCCAGAGTGTTTACAAACATCGCACAAGAGCTTTCTAAAAACAGTATAATTTTCAATACGGATGAACCAGGTTCTGCCTGGGCGCAGTTGCTGTCTCGATAAAAATCATGAGGAAAAGAATTCTCTATATTGTTGTAGGAAGTATCCTAATCCTACTTTTAATTCTCGGCATTTGGTTTTGGTTTTTCAGCTCACGAGATCGCGAACCTTCAGTAAATAACCTCTTCGGCACTGG
>DASPJS010000029.1:0-13654 GCA_035628495.1 Minisyncoccota bacterium | reverse complement strand
TATTTCCATCTTTGTCCAGCTGATTGCTAAACGTTTTTTCCATCGCAAGCTATTTCATATTGCGCCGCTTCATCACCACTTCGAAGCCGTAGGCTGGCCATCGTACAAAGTGAGTATGCGCTATTGGATAATCAGCATTGTGTTTGCTATCGTAGGAATGGCTATAGCGCTGTTATAGTTCGCTTTTTGTCCAATGAAAAAGTCCGTCGACACACCGTTTTTGCTCACGCTTTGCGCAATTGTCGCATTCGGTCTTCTCATTTTTACCTCTGCTGCCTTGGGCCTTCTTGCAAGACAAAGTGGCGCAACATTTTCCTCCGTCGCAGTGAGTCAGCTTCTCTTGGGGCTCATTTGCGGCAGCATTGCCTGTTTTATACTCGCAAAAATTGATTATCGGCTGTGGCGGCCATATACGCCGTATCTTTTTGGTTTTGCTGTATGTCTTACCCTTCTGACATTTGTTCCAGGCATCGGACTTGAACTTAAGGGCGCTGCACGCTGGGTACAAGTCGGTCCTATATCGTTTCAGCCTGAGGAAGTATTGAAGTTCGCAACGGTAGCATTTCTCGCGATGATATACGCAAAAAATCTAAAGGCAGTGCCGACGCTCAAAGGCGGCATACTGCCACTCATAGGCATTGCAGGCCTCTCTGCGCTCATACTAATCCTTCAGCCTAATACTGCGGGCGTCGTCATGATCGGAGCGGCTGCGGTCGGCGTTCTCTTTGCTGCAGGCGGGCGCGTGGTTCATATTGCGCTTCTGTTTCTGATAGGATGCGCCGCAATAGCCGGAGCTGCATATGCGTATCCGCACGTATCAGAGCGCATCGCTACGTATCTCAATGTCACCGAAGATCCTCATGGCGCCGGATGGCAAATTCAGCAATCTCTTATTGCGGTCGGATCTGGAGGCATTACGGGAAGGGGATTCGGTCAAAGTATTCAGAAGTTTTCATACTTGCCTGAACCGATTGGTGACTCCATATTTGCCGTTGCGGCCGAGGAATTCGGTTTTATCGGCAGTTTGCTTCTTGTCTCTCTCTTTGTTCTTCTAGGACTTCTTGGTTTGCGAATAGCCGCACGCGCGCCGGATCCGTTTGGCGGGCTTCTGGTAACCGGTCTCGTTATACTTATTGTGGGACAGTCATTTTTTAATATTGCATCAACCTTAGGCCTGGTGCCGCTTGTAGGAGTACCGCTCATTTTTGTCTCTCATGGAGGAACAGCGCTCGCCATGGCACTCGCAGAAGCGGGTGTTATATTGAGTGTGTCGAGGAGAATGAAAAAAGGATAGCGAATTTATACCATGAAGATTTTATTCACTGGCGGGGGATCAGGAGGACATTTTTATCCAGTCATTGCGGTTGCTGAGGCGATAAATGAGATCGTGCGAGAACGTAAACTCCTTGAACCGCAGCTCTACTACGCAGCGCCGGACCCATACGACCGAGAGATGCTTCTCGCCAACAATATTACGTTTGTTCCGACCGCTGCTGGAAAAGTTCGCCGGTACTGGTCTCCGCTTAACATCATCGATTTCTTTAAAACTGCCTGGGGAACACTGCGATCAGTTTTACGTATATTTTTTCTCTATCCTGATGTGGTATTTGGAACCGGAGGATATGCATCATTTCCTACGCTTCTTGCCGCGCGATTATTTAGAATTCCAGTAGTTGTGTATGCAACCGATGTGGTACCAAGTCGCGTAAATATTTGGGCTGGGAAATTTGCGGTAAAAGTGGCAGTGTCTTTTGAGGAGGCGGCAAAATATTTTCCACAAGATAAAGTTGCATTTACCGGAAATCCAATTCGAAAATCCATTTTGGTTCCATCTCGCGAAGGAGGGTACGATTTTTTTAAACTTCGCAGCGACCTTCCAGTGGTGCTTGTAATCGGTGCGTCTCAAGGTGCAGTAGCGCTAAACGAAGTAGTACTCTCGGGCTTGCCGCAACTTCTTGAAAAATATCAAATTGTGCATCAAACAGGGAATACCAACATAAAAGAAGTTGAAGGCCGGGCAAAAATTGTGATGGGGAACTCGCCACTTCTTATTGAGCGCTATCGCCCTTTCGGGTACCTCAATGATTTGGCCCTGCGAAATGTATCAGGAATAGCTTCAATTGTGGTATCCCGCGCAGGAGCGGGCGGCATTTTTGAGATCGCTAACTGGGGTCTGCCATCGATTATCATTCCTATTCCCGAATCTATTTCTCGCGATCAAACCAAGAATGCGTACGCGTATGCACGCTCCGGAGCCGCGACAGTTATTGATCAGAACAACCTGACCCCGGGAGTACTTACCGCTGAAATTGAACGCATACTCGGGAATGAGAATATCAGGCATAAAATGCGCGAAGCGGCACGAGAATTCGGTCGTGCCGATGCATCTAAAACTATTGCAAGTGCGCTTATTGAAATTGCTATTTCGCACGAACTCTAAATTATGGGGAAGGTAGTCACACGCTTTGCTCCAAGCCCAACGGGATTTCTTCACGCGGGAAATTATCGCACGGCAGTTTTTGCATACTTGTTTGCCAAAAAAAATAGCGGGGATTTTATTCTCCGCATAGAAGATACGGATAAGGAACGCTCAAAAAAAGAATTTGAGGAAAATATTCTAGAGACTCTGGAGTGGCTTAATCTCAAACACGACGCTTTTTATCGGCAAAGTGAGCACAAAGAACTCCACGAGCAGGAGATTAAGAAACTTATTGCCGAAGACAAGGCATACATATCTAAAGAAGAAGGGGAAGGCCTCGCCCAAGGGGCTCCCGTAGCCCAAGGTAAGCGAAGTGAAGTAATTAGATTTCGCAATCCTAAAAAACCGCTTACATTCACCGATGCCATTCGCGGTCCTATAACTATAGACACTAGCGATCTTGGCGATTTTATTATTGCAAGAAGCGTCTCCGAGCCGGTATTTCATTTTGCGGTCGTTGTTGATGATGCTGCGGCTGGCATAACTCATGTCATTCGTGGTGACGATCATATATCAAACACTCCAAGGCAAATACTGATAGGCCAGGCTCTTGGCTATGCAATGCCTATATACGCCCATTTGCCTTTAGTGCTCGGCCCTGACCGGACAAAGCTATCAAAGCGCCGCGGTGCTCGCGCTCTAACTGAATATAGAGACGAAGGGTACTTACCAGAGGCAGTAATCAACTATCTTGCACTTATTGGATGGCATCCTGAAAATGATAAAGAAATATTCAGTGTTACCGAATTGATAGAAACATTTGACCTTGCTCGTATACAAAAATCAGCAGGCATTTTCGACGAAGTAAAATTGCACTGGGTGAACCACGAACACAGCAAGCGGTTAACAGATGATGAATTCAAGGAGCAGTTTTTTGCATATCTTACAAGCAGGGGCGAAAGTATACCTTCATATTTTGAAGAAGTGCTTCCCATTATACGCGAACGCTCAGCAACATTTGGAGAGGCCGCACATGAGCTTAAAAACGAATTTGATTTTCTTGAACATGCGCTTTCGTACGATGTTCCTTTACTGCTAAAGGGCGCAAAAGCTGAGCCGTCCGAAATCGCAAAGCACATATCTAAAATTATAGAAACCTTGCAAACACTGCGTGATCGATTTAGTGCGCAAGAAGTAAAGGATGCAATATTCCCGTACGCGACCGAAGCGGGAAGAAGTGCCGTATTGTGGCCTATGCGAGTAGCGCTCTCAGGCAAGGAAAAATCGCCTGATCCTTTTGTATTGAGCGCCCTTTTAGGTAAACAAGAGACTATAGAGCGTCTTAATGCGGCTCAAAACATGCTAAAATAAATAGATGCGATACGTTGCAGTGCTTATTGCTGCGGTTTTTCTTGTGCTTTATGCAATAACTATTGAGCATCCCTATATTCAGGCTCAGAGTACAACGCAGCTGCAATCACAAATTGACGCAAGTACACGTCAGATTAACCAGTTGCGCGAGGAGATTGCGAAATTGCAGTCGGAGTTGAATAATACGACAAAAGAAAAGCAGACACTCCAAAATGCTATCAATCAACTCAATCTGAATATTCAAAAGCTTCAAAAAAGTATTTCCCTGACGCAGGCGCAAATTAGGCAAAAAGATCTTGAAATTGGTACGCTCTCAACAAATATAATCGGTACGGCGGAAAAAATTGAAACTAGCGAAAGTCAAATAGCTAATTCGCTGAAGCGTCTCAATATTCTCAGTGCGCAACCCATGGTGGTGACATTTTTAAGCGGCGGATCTCTCTCTTCGTTTTTCGATGAAGCCGCGCAGCTAGAGGTTGTGCGAACGGATCTTCAAGAGCATATCTACCGACTCAATACGCTTAAAGAGGAGCTCGAGCAGGATAAATCTGTTGCAGAGGACAAGCGCACCGAGCTCTCGCGCCTCAACAATCAGCTCAGCCAAGAGCGGCAAGGGTTGAGTATCGCAAAGGGAGAACAGACAAAGCTTCTCGAAGTAACAAAAAATAAGGAGACAACGTATCAACAGCAAATTGCGGAAAAAAAGGCGCTGCAAGCGAAATTTGAACAGGACCTCATGAATTTTGAAGCGCAGCTAAATCTCATCGTTAATCCTGGATCATTTGCCGCGCCGCGCGCTGGAGTGCTTCAGTGGCCAGTTTCAAACCCGCTCGTAACGCAATATTTCGGCAACACTGCATTTGCGACACAAAACCCACAAATCTATGGGGGTAGGGGACACAACGCTATTGACCTTCGCGCATCACCTGGAACCCCCATTAAAGCTGCCCGAAGCGGCACAATCCGAGGTACCGGAAACACCGACACTACCTGTCCCGGCGCGTCTTACGGAAAGTGGATATTTATTGATCATGACAATGGCCTCTCAACACTCTACGCGCACCTCTCAACAATTTCAGTTTCGCAAGGACAATCAGTAGGCACTGGCGATGTGATTGGATATTCAGACACTACCGGGTACGCAACTGGTCCGCACCTTCACTTCGGTGTGTATGCGACATCCGGATCAAAAATTACTTCATTCCCCAGCAAAAGCTGTGGGGGCAAGACATACACGATGCCTGTTGCTGATCCGTCAGCATATTTAAATCCTCTTTCGTATCTACCTGCTTTATAGAGATAGAAAAAATAGAAAACAAGTTTCCATTTTTGTCTCGCTTAAGATCAGCTTTGTTTCTCTCACTTCGCAAAGATATCAACAGCTGCGCACTTCCTTACTTGCGCTTCGCAACTCATACTTACGTATAGCGGAGCAGGTCGAGCCGCACAGCAATTCGACTCAAAAAATTTTTCGTACCTCACAACATGAAGCAACTCAAACCTATTGCAACTATTCTTCTTATTGTCGGCGGCTTAAACTGGGGTCTCATAGGACTCGGCTGGCTCATAGGAGGTGGTGCAGACTGGAATGTGGTTCATATGCTCCTCGGAGCATGGCCGCAACTTGAGGCAATCGTCTATGTGCTCGTCGGCCTCGCCGGTGTATGGGCACTTATGGACTGGAAGAAAAACATGTAATTCATTTTTTTCAAGCTCTAGTGAAAACCTCCTTCCAGGGAGGTTTTTGCGTTTTATGGTATATTGAAGCGCAACCGTCCCGACTTCATGTCGGGAAAAACCATTTTCCATGCATAACGCCATAGAAGTAAACGACGTACGCAAAGTCTACAAAAGCGGTACTGAAGCACTAAAAGGTGTGAGTCTCGATGTTAAGAATGGTGACTTTTTTGCGCTTCTTGGCCCCAACGGGGCAGGGAAGACGACGCTAATCGGTATTCTTGTAAATCTTGTCGTTAAATCATCCGGCAAAGTTCATATCTTTGATGCCGATATCGATTCGCAGCCTGAGCGCGCCAAATCATATATCGGACTCGTCCCGCAAGAATTCAATTTCAACATTTTTGAAAAAGTAATGGATATCGTGACCACGCAGGCTGGATACTATGGCATTCCTTTGTCTCAAGCTAAAGCAGATGCTGAAGTGATACTTAAAGACCTAGGTCTTTGGGAGAAGCGTGACGCAGTATCTCAGACACTCTCAGGCGGCATGAAGCGCCGACTCCTCATTGCCCGGGCACTCATACATAAGCCGAGGCTTCTCATACTCGATGAGCCTACAGCAGGCGTCGACGTAGAGATGCGCCATGGCATGTGGGACTTCTTGCGAAAAATAAATAAGGAAGGCACGACAATTGTACTCACGACACACTATCTCGAAGAAGCAGAACAGTTATGCAAGAACGTGGCTATCATAAATAGGGGAGAGATAGTGCTTAAAGAAGCTATGAAAGATCTCCTTGAGCGAAATGGAGAAGCAAAGCTTGAGCAAATCTATCTTGATCTTATTAGAGACCAAAAACAACTAGTCTAGACTATGAGTCCACGAAGAATATTTATTTCATTTGGGACGATGATGCGCAAGGAATTTGTGCGCATGTTCCGCATTTGGTCTCAAACTTTTTTGCCGCCTGTAATCACAAGCACACTGTACTTCCTGGTATTCGGTACATTCATAGGCTCACAGTTGGCGCCGATTCAGGGCATATCGTATATGCAGTTCATCATTCCGGGTCTTATTATGATGACTGTTATAACGAGCTCGTATACTAATGTCGTTTCAATGTTTTTTATGGCAAAGTTTATGCGCACCATAGATGAGATATTAGTTTCGCCAACGCCCGACTGGGTAGTGATACTGGGTTTTGTGAGCGGGGGAATATTGCGAGGGCTTATTACCGGAGTACTTGTGCTTATTGTTGCCCTATTTTTTGCGCCAATTGCGATCGCAAACGTATTTGTCATTATTGCCGCGTTCATGCTTACATCGGTCGTGTTCTCACTCGCAGGGCTTATTAACGGCGTCTACGCAAAAGGGTTTGATGGCATTTCAATAATACCGACGTTTGTGCTGACGCCGCTAACGTACTTAGGCGGTATATTTTACTCGATTACACTATTTCCAGAATTTTGGCAGAATGTGTCGCTTCTCAATCCGATTCTCTATATGATCAATGCGTTTCGCTATGGATTCTGGGGTATCTCTGATATTCCGCTGTGGCAATGCTTTGCAGTTCTTATAGGCATTACGGCATTATTTATACTCGCGAGTATGTGGCTCTTTAGAAGCGGTATTGGGATGAAAAACTAATTTCGTTTTTCTGTCTTTTTATCCCACTCTTCAAGATCCAAAACTTTGCGCTCAAGCGTTGATGCACGCCGTAATTTTTTTACGACGCTACTTGGAGCGATAGGGTAGTGAGGAGAGGCGTCTAGCTCCTCTGCCAACCACTCGAGACTATCCTGTGCCACCACCCACTTCTCTGGCGTGTATTTTGAAAGATCAAACGGCTTAGAGAATGCGCGCATAGTTTTTTCACCAGATTTGTATAGATAGTATTCGTGAAAATACGACATTGCGAGCTCCCTTACGTTCTTATACACAGGATCGCGCCATCTCAGGACTGGATTATTTGTCTTACTTATCGCGCCCCAGAGTCCTTTCTCCTTAAAAAGCGCTACAACATGATCTCGATCTGCGTCGGTGGTCTGTATATCAAGCAGCCACGGCTGTCTGCCCCAAAAAGCGAGGGCCGCAGCAGCAAACAGCGCGCCTTCGAAGCAATAGGCTTTCTTCTTTCTCAGTAATACTCGAGGGGAGCGGCATGTCTCTGCCCTGCTGTAAGAGAAATTTTGGGGGAGGGCGTCTAAATAATTTTGTATGCGGTCTGGTGTGTTCAGTTTAGAAAATATGGATCTCTCAAACGGGGAGAGAAGTGCTCTAAGCTGATCTCGGTACATAGTGTTTAGGTATTGTAGCGCAGTCGGGGTACCGAGGGGTCAAGGGTCGCACAATATACCTTTTGCGACACTTCGCTATTCAGAATGGCGTGTCGGAATATTGCGTCGCACATCTGCTCCCCCGCATCACATAGTCTTTCTGCAGCGCTTGGTCTGAATATGGTTAGGTTTCTTAAAGTTCGATTCATGATGGGCTGTGTAGTCTTCTAGGTATGATTCGTATACTACTCTATACGGCTGTTTTATTTTTGCTTCCGTTAATTCCGGGCCTGGTACTAATCATACTAGCTGAGTTGTTTATTGTGGCCCTTGCACAGATTGCGTATAACAAAAACCGCCAGGGTCTCCCCTAGCGGTTTCTGTTTTTTTCAGTGACTAATTTATTTAGTGGCTGCAAGTGCGGGAGCTGAATTTTGTTTCTTGCCCCAGCAATTCTTAGATGCGTTCCACGGAGTCGTTCCCTCTCTATCGTACAAATATTTCGCATACGCGAGGTTTCCTTGTACTGAGTAGATATCGAGTCCGAGCTTCTCGGCTGTGCCTTTATGGATCGAAGCCATAATCTGCATAATACCGATTGCGGAGCTGGTAGGGTTCTTGATGGTGTTGCCGTTTTTATCGAATTGGCGCATCTGAGATTCGCACTGTGCTATGTCTGCGAGAACTGGTTCGTCTTTGAAGTATTCACGCACATACTCATTGACAGTTTGCACTTGCGGCATTGGAGCCGGAAGCTGGCTACCCGGGTTTACATTGAAGACCGCAGATAGTGCCAATAAGATACTAGCAGTTGAATGCATATATGAGCGGGCATGTAGCTATAAAGTTAAGTTCCTGCCGGTACTCGGCAGGCAGAAACAAAAACGCTCCGGCTCGACTGCCGGAGATAACACCATTGTAGCACACCTTTGTCAACCCTGTCAACGCAACCACTTGACAAAAAACAAGGCCCAAAATAAGGCTAAGTAGCGCTTGGATGCAGAGAAATGCCAATATATTTCGCGTTCGGGCCGCCGGGAATTGAACCCGGTCTACATCCACCCCATGGACGCGTACTACCGGTATACTACGGCCCGTAATAAAACGTATTCTCGATTTTATCCCCTTTCATCGAACGGAGCCAGCATGCTACCCTGCAAATAGAGAGAGTCGCACTTTGATAGATTCTCGTTTCCAGAGGAGATTGCCAATGGGTCTCGATAAACTGCTTGCTCCCCGAATGCCTGATGAGCAATTTGATGTGAAAGACTGGCGCGGTGGATTTATTAGGGTCCAAAGAAAATTTGGATTGCGATCGCCCGGTATTTATAGAAAATTCCCATCGCCACCTCCTGCGCCTCAACCACAGGAAGAACTAGAAGTAAGCGAGGCTCACCAAGAGCAAGAAGTACCACTCTCGTCAGATATTCCGTCAAACGTTCCTGCGGTGCAGCACGACCAATTAACGGTTCGCCTCATTATCGATGTGGTGTGTCGTCGATACGGACTCCAGAAAAACAATGTGATAGGTTCATCTCGAAAGAAAGACCTGGTGAGGCCGCGACAGGTTATTTGCTACCTCTCGCGGCGGCTGGTAAAGACGCCATCTTACAAAAAGAAGGTATCCTATCCCGAAATTGGCCGTCGCCTGGGCGGACGAGATCATAGCACCATAATGCACGGCGAAATGAAGACCAGAGAACTGATGAGCAATGACTCTGATTTCAAGAGCTTCGTAAAGAGCATAGAGAGCGAATTGCGAGCACTTTGCAGATAGGCTTGTTTTTACTCACACAAGGCGGCGCGACTAGCGCCGCTTCTATTTTTATTTTCTCCAGGGAATTTCAAACTGCTCGAAATCGGGCAGTAATTTTATATCATTAAGGAGGCGCGAAATAACTTCCGCGTGGCTCTTTGCACCCGTAAGCGCGTTATGGGGCGTGGGCTCTGATGGTATACCGCAGTAAACCAATACTGCATCAAGATCGAGCGCGGAGCGCTTCTTTTCAGGATCAACCGGGGGAGTCTCTCCCCTTTTCACCATATGCATCCACGCGAGTGTATGAGAATCTATTGTGCGATGGGCAAACGGCCACTGCGTATGCCCCGCGCGCTGCGCCGCATAGCGCAAGAAATCGCGATCAAATGACGGATTTTGCCCAGCGAATGTCCTGTTGCCACTCTCAAGCGCCCAGGCAATAAATGCATGTACTAACTGCGCCTCAGTTTGTTTGTTCGGGTCAGTTGCCTGGTCGCGGCTAAAACCATTGACTGCCAGTGCCTCGTCTTCGATTTTTGCTCCCTCCCAAATGCGACACTCCGCGTAGAATTGTCGGGTAGGATTCTCGAGGTCTACTGCACCTACACTCAAAATAGAGTGCACGTGCGGCTCTGTACCAGAGGACTCAACATCGACGGCTATCATGCTCTAAATATCTCCAACGACTCTACGCACAAATGTTTCCATACGTTCAACAATACTATGAATTCTCGGGTACTTAATCGTGTATTTTTGGATCCAGTCTCTAAATCTTGGCGAGAGCACTGAAAAAAGAACCGCCGCAACAGCGAGAAATAGAAATCCTTGCAAAAATGGGAGAACGAGGCCAAGAAGCCCAAGCAGGAAGAAAAAGACTGCCAGGACGATGATTATGATGCGTTTTGTGTGTTTTACCATTGTTTCCATGCTCTGCCGCCCTATTGTGTTTCGGGTGCAGGATGTATGACGAGGCCGCTCTTCCCTTCTTTCAGGGCCGAGAGGCGCCCTAAACCGAATGAAGCGATAGCTACCAGGATAATAATTGCCGGGACGATGAGCGTATCAAGCGTAATCTTGCCTTTTGGGCTTTTCCCTGATATCATACTAACGTTCTAAACATACCATATAGAGTGCTTTATAGCACTATATAATCGTCGTTTCGTTCGGAAATCAAAGTAAACTTTCATTTCACTCACTTCACTAGATTATGGCAAGTAAAAAAGCAGGCGGTACAGCGAAAAATCTCACAGACTCCAAGCCAAAATACTTGGGGGTTAAACTCTTTGCAGGCGAAAAAGCGTCTAAAGGCGATATTATTGTTCGCCAGCGCGGTACACGCTACGTAGCAGGCAAACATGTCGGCATCGGAAAGGATCACACACTCTTTGCACTCGAAAACGGCGTCGTAAAATTCCGCTCCATGCGCAAAATTGGATTTGATGGCTCTCGCACTATTAAGCCAGTCGTAGATATAGTTAAATAAATTTTCTCATCAACCGCTCATTTACCTACCACGAACAGCGTGGTATTTTTGTTTTTAGCTACAGTACAAAGGAGGTATCTGATGAGCATACCAGGTCTCGATTTCCCCGAGCGAATGGTTATCTGGGATACAGAATTCACTACCTGGAAGGATGCACGCAAGAAAAAGTGGAAAGGCGTTACGGAGGAAGGCAAGCCTCAATACAAAGAAATTGTTCAATTCGGAGGTATTAAGATACGCCCTCATGAGTTGCTTAAAGACGAGGGAGTGTATGTAGAAGAGATGATTAATATCTTTGTAAAACCTAAATTTAATCCGAAGCTTTCGGATTATTTTACAGATCTCACCGGTATAACACAGGAAATTGTCGAGAAGTACGGCGTCGACTTTCCACAAGCGCTTGAGAGATTCACGACATTTGCTAACGGAATTCCTTGCTATGCGCATGGCGGGGACGAGCACGAAGTCGATGGCAACTGCCGCTTGCGATATGTTAGGTGGGCGCACAAGCCTCCATGTCTAGATCTCTACCCCATACTTGATCGGGTACTGCCATCTCCAAACATTGGAATAAATCAGTACAAGTACGTGATGGGTACCTTAACGAAGGCGCTTGGTATTAATCCACCGCGTCGGCCGCATAATGCGCTTAATGACGTTCTTAATTTTGTTGATTTCCTTCGAGGACTTGAAATGAAATTAGCGCAACCCGTACACTAGAAATCGCAGAGCTCTGGCTCTGCGATTTTTTTATGCTGCTGCGACTATAGCTACGCCGAGCTCCACTTTTTGAGATTTACTTACAAGAAGCGCATGATGCTCCCCTGTAGTTTTGATATGTTCAGGAAATTCTATGGCTTCCTCGGGAATAGCAACGCCATGTTCTGCGTGTATGGCACGCGCCACATCCTTAGCATCGATGGCTTTAAAAAGTCCGCCTTTCTCCGTGGCGCGCGCCTGAAGTACCACTTTTTTACCTCGCAGCGATAGTATCATTTGTGCTAGCTCGCTCTCAGCTTTTATCTGAGCCGCCTCGTGTTCCTGTTTTTTACTTTCGAGTGCTTTTATTTTTTCATTTGTAGCCGGTTCTGCAAGACGCTGTGGTATAAGAAAATTGCGCGCGTACCCGTCGGCCACGTCTTTTACTTCGTTGTGCTGCCCAACGCCACGCACATCTTTAAGAAGTATTACCTTCATATCCGCACTATAGCAGAGCGACTGTTTCTGACAATCTATTGTTGTGTAAGCCAGAGAATAGCAGCGTCTTCCTGAGGGTCTTTACCGGCTTGCACGTCTTCAATAGTTCGTGCCACTTCTATATCGGGAGTAAGTCCGCCGTCAGAAAGTGACTTACCGTTTGGCGTGAGCCACTTCGCAATCGTCACTTTGAGCTGTGCTCCGCCGCCTAAATCTATGAGCTGCTGAACTGAGCCTTTGCCGAATGTTTTAGTACCGACAAGCTTTGCCTTGCCGTGGTCCTTAAGTGCCCCAGCCAAGATTTCTGATGCTGATGCTGACCCTTGATCAACGAGAATCGCTAGCGACAGTTTCTTGTTAGCAAACACATTATAGCCAATAGAGCGGTGTGCTATAGCATCGCGTTTACCACCGAAGTCTTCACTCACGATGACGTCACCAACCGGAAGGAAGTAACTTGCCATATCTACGGCTGCTTCAAGATACCCGCCAGGATTGCCACGTAGATCGATGAGCATCTTCGTTGCACCACTTTCAAAGTATGAGCGCAGCGCTCGCCTGAAGAGTTCTGGTGAATTTGCGGAGAAACTGTAGATTTCAATGACATAAATACCACCTGGACTTAGGAAATGGTTGAGTACAGGAATATTGATGGTGTCCCTAGTGATGCTAATTTCTAGCGGTTCCAGTTTATCTTTTCGGGCAATTGTAAGTTTAACCGTCGTTCCCTTCTTGCCGCGAATGAGTTTAATAGCCTTATCGACGGCCATACCATCTGTTGGTTTACCGTCGATACCAAGGACTACATCGCCGCTTTGAATACCTGCACGCTCTGCCGGAGAGTCTTTGAGCGGCGCGACGACAACCAATTTCCCTTCTCTAGTGCCAAGCTCCATACCCACACCCTCAAACGCACCGCTGATGTCCTCTTGGAAAATCTGCGCATCAGCAGGTGGCATGAACACTGTATATGGGTCTCCGTAACTTTCCGCGAGCCCTTGAATTGCTCCATAGAGGCGCTCCTCCTCTGTTGGAAGAGTTGAAGATGCGCTCGATCGTATATAGTGGTCCTCGAGAAGATGCCATGCTCTCCAGAGTTGTGAAGTCTCTATTCCCGCAGGCGGCTTATCAGAAGTGATAAATGTTACGGATTGTGCAGAAACGTTATTGCCTATGCGCTCAAGTGCCCCGGTATAGACCCCAGCAACAAAAGTGAGGGCAAGGATGAGTGCCATGCCAATATAACCCCGCTTGATTTTAAACATAACGAGTAGTATATCACACGGCTGTTGCGGCCTAAATAGTGCTACACTATTTGCTATATGCTCACACGATACGGTGGGAAACGCGCCGTGTGGATTGATCTTGTGTCGCCAACTCCCGCGGAAGTGCGGCAGCTCATGCACGAGTTTGGAATTGATCCCTTAATCGCCGAGGAGCTTCTGGTGGCGTCTTACAAGTCAAAAGT
>DASPJS010000028.1:0-2854 GCA_035628495.1 Minisyncoccota bacterium | reverse complement strand
AATGATCTTTTTTGCCAGAAGAAATTTTCGATCTTGGTCCACTGCTAATTCCTTCAAAGTACGTCATCCACGCCTCCTCGTGGCAGGGTTATTGGAAACATTCCAATAGCTCTACTATTATACTCTTTTTTGAGCGACTTGTCAAGTTGGCTAGGAATAACGCAAAAAATCCGGCAATAAGCCGGACTTTTGTTTTATGTGGAAGTGGGCGGAATTGAACCGCCGTCCAATACAAATTCGCAAACAAGTCTACAAGAGGTAGTCTACTTTAGTGTTTCGATGCAATTGTAAAAAGCAGACAAAATAAGATTGCATCTAGCTTCATTATTTCGATTCTCTGGTGAAGCACTTCAGAAAATCTAAGCCCAATATATTACACCCGATCTCCATACTTAGGCGCTCTGGAGGGGATGTGATTACGCTCTCGCTGTTGCGAAAGTTGCGTCATTCGCCGAGAAATACGGCGATGCAACTGATTTTGCAGTTGTGATTTGGAGCTTTTTAAGAAGGTCTCCGCTTCTCTCTCGCGTGTAGTGCGATTGGATGTATTGTCTAAGCCTTGCACTCCCCATAAACGCGCGAATATCGTGCGCTTGTGGGGAAGGCCTAGTCAATAACAAGTGTCGAAATGTGTGCCGAATCCCAACTGGAATTCGGCAAGTGGCGTTAGCGGATGAATTTGTCGATCGGCTCGTCGGAGTCTAAATAAAATTGATCGTCCGCTGCACTTTGAGCTTCATCAGGAGTGGAGCGGCGAGGTACTCGCCACGATCCTTCTCCAGAAATAGTCTCAGTGCCAATTCTTCTCACGCTTACTCTTGGAGCAAACGGTCGCTGATTAAAATTTTGGCGGTTCCAATTCATGGCGTACCTCCTCTAGTGCCACATTTCGACACTCGTTACTGGTTTTTCAAAGTCCTGTCTATCTCGCGCTTCGTGTCTCGCTCTTTTAAGACGGCTCGTTTGTCATATTTCTTTCGGCCGCGTGCGATTGCTACTTTGAGCTTAAGGATTCTACCTCTATTATACACCGAAACTGGCACTGTTGTCAAGCCCTTCTGATCTTCCGCGCCGCGCAACTGGTTAATTTCTTTGTGCGTGAGGAGTAATTTGCGTGTGCGATTGGGATCGTACTCTTTTGGTGTATTTGCCGGCTGATAGGGAGAGATAACCATGCCCACCACATACGCTTCGCCATCGCGCACGACAACATGGGAGCCTTCAAGTTTCGCTTTGCCTTCGCGTAGTGACTTCACTTCAAATCCGAGCAATTCAATACCTGCCTCGAATTCCTCGAGTATTTCGTAATCCATGCGTGCTTTTCGGTTCTCGATCAAGGCCATACGGTTACTATAGACCTCTATATATAAATATAAAAGGGAAGCGGGCGGCCTTGGAAGGCTCGCCCGCGTTAGTGTCTGACATGTAGGAACGATTCAAATCCGTAGCCGATGAGCTCAAGGGCCGTGAGTTTTGCATGGTCTTGAGGTACGTTAACTTCGGTGTACCTATGACTACAGGCATACTCACACGTTGGGCAGTAGAGTGTCGGAACTTCTAATTCTTCACTCTTGCGCAAACGCTCACCCTGAGGGCCGCACTCATAGACAGTGACAATCGCCACTGACAGCGAAAGTGGGTAGCGGCAGGTCTTGCAGCACCACAACCGGCTTACCGACAGGTAGTAGTCTTCTAAAAAATTCTTAACGTACGTCTGACGAAAATGTTGAAGTGTTAACCCAGGCTCGATAGTCTTCATCTAACCCTCCATCTCACATGTAGTTCTACTTGTAGCGTATTCCTTTAATTAAAATATGCAAATACAACGTAACTTCATGCTACTTGGCAATTATGATAGTATGGGTCATCGTATGGCTGAATCTCATGATAGGCCGCCCGTCCCGGGGGGAGGTAAGCGTCCGCCGCGACGAGTGCCTCCGGTGCCTCCGCTTCCTAAGCTCCCGCGCAGGGATTCTTTTTGGCTAAACCTTGCAACGAGCATTATGCTCCTTCTTTTGCTCGCAGGAGCGTATACGTATTTCGCTGGCGATCGCACTGAAGATCAGCAGGTTCCACTTTCTCAAGTTGCGACCGATATTACCGCTGGGCGCGTAGTATCAATCCTTGTTAATGGTGATGACCTTGAAATAATCTACGCCGATCAGTCAAAAAAACTTTCAAAAAAAGAACCAGACGCCTCTCTAACCGATACGCTTTCTAATTACGGTGTTCCAAAAGAGGCGATGGCGCGTGTACTTATAGATATTAAGCGCGAAAGCTCATGGCAATTCTGGCTTGCTGCACTTGCGCCGTTCCTTGCACCGCTTCTCCTCATTGCATTTTTTGTGTGGTATCTCTCGCGCCAAGTGCGAGGTGCCGGTATGCAGGCGTTTTCATTCGGACAAAGCAAGCCTCGCGTTATTGATCCAAACGACCAAGGTCAGCGCGTGACATTTAAAGATGTTGCTGGCGCAAAGGAAGCAAAAGAGGAGCTCGCGGAAATTGTCGACTTCTTGCGCAACCCGAAAAAATTTCTCGACATCGGCGCGCGCATTCCTAAGGGCTTACTTCTCATGGGCGCTCCTGGAACCGGTAAAACGATGCTCGCCCGTGCGGTAGCGGGAGAGGCGGGTGTACCATTCCTTTCAATATCGGGTTCAGAATTCGTCGAAATGTTCGTCGGTGTTGGTGCGTCGCGTGTGCGCGATCTCTTCTCGACCGCCAAGAAAGCAGCTCCTGCGATTATCTTCGTAGACGAAATTGACGCCGTTGGTCGCGTGCGCGGTACAGGTGTGGGCGGAGGAAACGACGAGCGCGAGCAGACACTTAACCAAATCCTTGTTGAAATGGATGG
>DASPJS010000027.1:0-11516 GCA_035628495.1 Minisyncoccota bacterium | reverse complement strand
GTCACAGTTCGACCGAAGCCAGCTCCAACCTGTACGCTTAACGCAACTCCATATTATGTAGAGTATGGCGGCGATGTACACCTCTCCTGGTCTACAGAGAACGCCGATGAAGTAACGCTCTCAGGATTCGGCGACGTCAATGAAGACGGCTCTGATACAGATGAAGATGTTACTTCAAATACTACGTATACTCTGACGGTGCGTGGCAACGGCAAGACCGTAACCTGCACTGACTCAGTTATCGTCAAGCAGCAACCTGCAGCGCCAACATGTTCTCTCAATGCAAAGCCGTATTGGATTGAGCATGGCGGTGATGTAGAGATAGAGTGGACTACCACGAATGCTAGCGAGGTGACACTCTCAGGCTTCGGCACAGTCAGCAAGAATGGCAGCGACACTGATGAAAATGTTACATCAGATAAAACCTATACGCTCACAGTTAAAGGCAATGGCAAGACCGTTACCTGCACCGACAGCGTGAAAGTTAAGCCGGTTGTCACTCCTGCCTGTACTCTTACGGCATCGAAAACCACTATCAACAAGGGTGAAAGTGTGACACTTAACTGGACATCAACGAATGCGCACAGCGCAGATATCACTACAATCGGTGATATTCCTGTAAACGGAAGTCGTGTTATGTATCCTACCGAGAACTTCACGTATCACGCAGACTTCCATGGACACAATAATCAGGATGTTCGCTGTTCGGTCACGGTAACGGTTATCACACCAACTCCTACCGCACCAGTTTGCAACATCTACATCAATAATTACAACCAGTACACGTACGGTCAGCCGGTTGTGATTAATTGGACGAGTTCAAATGCAGTAACAGGTTGGATAAATAATGGTATTGGTCATGTGAGCCTCACTGGTTCTCGCACGGTATATCCGCAAAATGGAAATACCACCTATACCGCGACCTTTGCCAATGAACACGGCCAGTCAGTAACGTGCTCAGTCATTGTAAATATGGCTCCGCAGGTCCCGTATGTGACCCTCTCTCAGACTCCATACACGGGTCTTGAGCTTGGTCCTATGGGCACAGCCGCGTACTGGGCATTCCTCGTTCTTTGGTGCCTCTATGCCGCATACCTCATCGCAGTAAAGCGTGTGCACATGTCGATCTATCGCTGGTACAGCAAGGTGCTTTTCGGAGATACGGTTGTTATGGCACCAGTAGCACGACAGACATTCGCCACGAACATCTCTACTCCGGCACGAGTACAAACTAATGATTCGATCGATCCGTTCATTCAATCTCAGATCAATCGAAACTCTCGCTAATTAAAGCGGAAGCGGATGCTGGTTAAGTAGCCAGTGCTCCAAAACAGCAAAAAATCCCCTAAGCGCCGGTCCGAGGCGCGGGGGATTTTTTGTGTATGGGCAGTGGTGTGATATATCACCCCATCTCGACACAGATTTAACTTCGGGTCTTAATTTCTTCGGCCAGTCTTGAAATAATCTCCGAGATCGGAAATGAGCCCAACTTTCCGTTGTCGCGGCTCTCCAGTGTTGCACTGCGAGCGGAGACTTCAGTGTCGCCAATCACAAGTGCATACGGAATTTTTTGTGTTTTGACTTCGCGCACCTTTTTCCCAAGTGTTTCGTTGCTGTCATCAATATCTGCACGAATACCGGCGGCTGCAAGTTCCTTCCCTACTTCCCTGGCGAAATCCTTGTGAGCATCCGCAATAGGGAGAACACGTGCCTGCACAGGGGAGAGCCAGGTCGGAAATGCACCCGCATAGTGCTCGATCAAGAATGCCATGCTGCGCTCAATAGCGCCGATTGATGATCGATGCACGACAAATGCGCGATGCTTTTCGCCATCTTCTCCAATGTAGGTGAGATCAAAGCGCTCCGGCATGATGAAATCGTACTGCACGGTGAATGCAGTATCTTCTTTGCCGTTCACGTTTTTCATCTGGATGTCGATCTTGGGGCCATAGAATGATGCTTCTCCTTTTGCTTCTTCAAACTCGTTGCCGCGACTTTGCATGAGTGTTCGCAGGAGATCTTCAGCTTTTTCCCATGCCGCTTCGTTGCCCGGATATTTTTCTTTATTGTCTCGGTCTCCCTGGGATAAGCGGTATCGATAGTGCTCGCCAAGTTTGAGACCAAATACGCCAGCCATATATTCGATGAGATCGAGCGCTTCGCCGATTTCCTGCGCAGCTTGTTCTTCGCTCGCGCAAATTATGTGCGCATCTGCAAGACAGAATGTGCGTACTCGCTGAAGACCCATAAGTTCGCCCGACTGCTCGTAGCGGTAGAGCTGGGCGAGTTCTGCGAGGCGCATAGGAAGCTCTCGATAGGAGCGCGGACGCATAAGAAACATCTGGAAATGGTGCGGGCAGGTCATGGGACGAAGCATAAATTCTTCGTCATCGATCTTGATAGGCGCGTACATCGAGTCTTTATAGTGCGGGTAGTGACCAGATTTTTTGTAGAGCTCGAGGCGTGCTAAATCAGGCGTTGCAACGTGGCTGTATCCGCGCTTGGTTTCTTCCTCTATGACAAATTTCTCAAGTTCACGCTTTATAGTGGTGCCCTTCGGGAGAAACATGGGGAGTCCTTTGCCGACGGTCTGGTCAATATAAAAAAGCTCGAGTTCCGGGCCTAACTTTTTATGGTCTTTCTCCTCCATACCTCTATTAGAGGCAATATTATAATGCCTTCAACTTATCCGCTACTAAAGATAGCTCCCCATTTCTGTTTGAAAGTCGTCCCTTGAGCGCGATAACATTTTCAGGTTTGAGAATCGATTTATATTCCGCAAATATTTTAGGAAACACCGCCGCCTCGATAGTGCCGTCAAAATCCGTGAGTTTTACAAACGCCATTTGATCGCCACCGCGCGTGAGTATGGTGCGCACATCTTCAATCATGCCTGCGGCAATGGCAGTAATCCCTGGCGGTTGCTGCTTGATCTGCGAAATTGTCGTGGGACTTCTTGCAAGTTTATCGCGGAAGCGATCAAGCGGATGCCCGGAGACATACAGGCCAAGAAGTTCTTTTTCCCATGTGAGACGCTGTTCAAGTGTCGCTTCGGGCGCCGAAGGGAGATGAATATCAGTAACGCTCGTGCCTAGATCAACAAACAGGGAGTCATGTGCCTGTTCTTTTGCGTGCTCGCGGTGATATTCAAGCATGAGTTCAATTGAAGCAAGCATTGCGCCGCGCTCTCCTAGAGAATCAAGCGCACCGCACTCGATCAAGGATTCGAGTCCTTTTTTATTGAGGTTTTGCTCCTTCACGCGGCGCAAAAAATCAGAGATCGATACAAATTTACCGCCAGCTTTGCGCTCAGCTATAATTGCATCCGCGACTCCCCGACCGAAATTCTTAATTGAATAGAGACCAAATCGGATGGAGTCACTTTCTTTGCCGTCGCCAAGTACCACAGTGAAGTCGCCAACGCTCTCATTAATGTCAGGCGGAAGCACCGGAATATTCATTCGTTTGCACTCCCCAACCATTGTTGAAACGGTAGCAATATCCCCTGCTTCAGCGGTTAAAATTGCGGCCATATATTCGACAGGGTAGTTGGCCTTCATATAAGCCGTCTGGTATGCGACGCGTCCGTAGCTCGCAGCGTGCGCTTTGTTAAATCCGTACGCCGCAAACGGTTCAATCAATTTCCAAATCTTCTCTGCTTTAGGTTTATCAAGGCCGTTCTTAATACAGCCATTAATAAATTTTTCCTTTTGCGCTTCCATTTCTGCAGGAATCTTTTTACCCATCGCTTTGCGGAATGAGTCCGCTTCAAGCCAGGAATATCCGGCGAGCTTGATGGTAGTGAGGAGCACGTCGTCTTGATACACCAAGACGCCGTAGGAGAATCCCAAATATTCTTTCATGCGCGGATCAAGGTAGGTGATTAGTTTAGGATTATGCTTGCGTTCGATATAAGAAGGAATGGTATCCATGGGGCCGGGGCGGAAGAGCGCCACCATCGCATTTATGTCGTGAATTGAAGTAGGTTTGAGATCTTTAAGAAATCGCGTCATGCCGGCGCCCGAGAGCTGGAATGTGCCTTCGGTCTCGCCACGCGCGAGCATCTCGAATGTTTTTTTATCGTCTACCGATACGCGCTCTATATCTATATGCACGCCGCGTATTTTTTCTACGAGCTCGACAGCGTGTGCCAGAATTGCGAGGTTTCTGATGCCCAAGAAGTCGAACTTGAGTAATCCCACGCCCCCATACTCATCGGTGATCGAGTACATATCGTACTGCGTAATAATCTTGCCGCCTTTGGGGTCGAGCTGGAGCGGTGCGTAATTGATGAGGGGTCCAGGTGCAATAACAACACCTGCGGCGTGTACAGAGATGTGCCGCGCGCAGCCTTCAATAGCTTTACCGAGGTCAATGATTTCGCGCACTTCTTCTTCGTTTTTGTACATTTTTGCCAGCTCTGGGTTTTCTTCCATCGCGCGCTCAAGTGTCATCGGAAACCCTTGTGAGCCGAATGGTATTTCTTTTGCAATCCTATCACCGAGGCCGTACGGGTATCCGAGCGCCCGAGCGACATCGCGCACAACGCCGCGCGCAAGCATAGTTCCAAATGTACCAATCTGTGCGACCCGTTCGCCGCCGTATTTTTGGCGTACATATTCAATAACTTCGTCGCGTCTGTTATCGGCAAAGTCCATGTCGATATCAGGAGCCTTGGGACGCTCGGGGTTGAGGAAGCGCTCAAACGGGAGATAGTAATCAAGCGGATTAACGTTTGTGATGCCAGTCAAATATGAAACAAATGATCCCGCTGCGGATCCTCGAGTTGTGGTGAGAATTTTTTTCTCACGTGCGTAGCGCAGTAGATCAGACACAACCAGAAAGTACGGTGAATATTTTTTACCGCAAATAATCTCATATTCATATTCGATACGCTCGCGAATTTCAGGCGTTTCTTTGATACCGCGCTCTATAAGACCTTTTTCAATTGCTTTGCGCAGCTCCAAATCATATGTGGAGCCTTCAGGTATGGGAAACGGCGGGAATACCCACGTCCCGAGCGTAAGCTCAACATTGCAACGTCCGGCGATCTCGAGCGTTTTTTGAAGCTGCTCCGACGTGAACTTCTTTTCCATTTGCGCAGTAGTGGGGAAATGGTACTCGCGTTCTGCGGTGTCGATATCACCGCCCTCGTTTGCCGCTTTGTCTGCAATAGCGCGCATAGTCTCCCACGCTCTTCGATCTTCAGGACGCAAGTAAAAAATTTCAGAAAGTGCTATGTCGGTTGCGCGCGGGTCAATTTGTATAATGCCGTCTTGATGCGCAGTCAGAACCTCCTTCGTCACTGTTGGGTTATCGGGGAATTCAAAATGCGATTTCGTTACGATCGAAAGAAGATTTTGGTACCCGATGAAATTTTCTGCATATAGCAGAAGACGTTTCCCGTCACCCACATGCGCATCAAGACCAATGATAGGTTTAATGCCGGCACTTTTGCATTCTTTGTAAAACTCGATTGCGCCATAGAGATTGTCAAAATCAGTAAGCGCAAGTGAGGTGCAGCCTATTTCTTTTGCTTTAGCCACCAGTTCAGGGATTTTGGGTAATGCTTTAAGCAAAGAATAGTGGGAGTGGACATAGAGATGAGTGAACTTAGCCTCCATATACCCACTATACAAGATCGCAGCAAGGAGCCGAAGCATGCGCGATACAATATATATATGGCCAAGTTTCTAATAGGGATTGATGAGGTAGGGAGGGGACCTTTGGCAGGGCCAGTAGCTGTTGGAGCGGTCATGGTACCGTCCCAATTTGATTTTTCACAATTTGAGGGCGTGCGAGATTCTAAAGAACTTTCAGAATTCGGAAGAGAGATTTGGTTTGAGCGGATGCGTATTCTTGTTGAGAATCACCATGTTAGGTATGCCGTCGAGTTTTCATCTGCACAAATGATCGACACGCTCGGTATCGCTCCCGCCATTCGCTCAGCAATTTCTCGCGCGCTGCGCGCACTTAAGGCAGTGCCACACCAATCGCACGTGCTTCTTGATGGGTCACTGCGGGCACCGCGCACATATCTCTCCCAAGAAACTATTATTGGCGGTGATGCGTCTGAGCCATTAATTGCGCTTGCGTCGATTGTTGCAAAAGTGCGACGCGATCGCCTCATGCGCCGGCACTCGCTGCGATTTCCAGTTTACGGATTTGATGAGCATAAGGGGTATGGCACTCCAAAGCACCGCGAGGCTATTGCGAAATTTGGTTTATGTACACTTCACCGAAAAACCTTCTGTGAATCCTTGATGAAGTAAGAAAACCAATGTATACTCGTCAATTGGGGGTAGTAAAAAGATCTTAACTAATGTAATGCGGCAATAAGGGAGCGAAACCATGCCAGCAGATTACTACAACGAGTACCGAGTCCGGCAAACGGTTCGTACTTGGAGAAGTGGTAAGAATGCAGATTGCATTTGTGAGGGGTTCTGCAAATTCTTCAACACCGACGCATGCCCTAATTACAATAAGCAGCTGCCAGCTTCTTGCTCAAAGTTTCGAATTAACGCGACAACTTTACCAGAGGTTCAAACGCTCTTTGTAGCTGACGCCAAAAAGTTCAACATCATACTTGAGGCTTGTCGCCTTTAGGCAATACGCACAGAGGGCCGATCGTTATCTATACGACCGGCCTTTTACTTATATTGTAATACGAGCATAGTTCTGCTATATTCGGAGTATGGTCGTCCGCATGAGACATACCAGGGCGCATACGGCTAACCGCCGTTCGCACCATGCCCTTAAGGCCCACTCGCTCATAAAATGCGAGTGTGGAGCTATGCGCGTATCGCATAGGGCATGCCCAGTGTGTGGCCGCTACAACGGCCGCATCGCGGTTGACCTCGCAGCCAAAGCGCAGGCACGAGCAGTGAAGCGCAGCAAGGCAAAAAGTCAGGCTGGAAATAAGAACGAGACGTCGAAGGCTAAATAATATCTCTGCGTTTGCGGGGAATCGACATTCGCTCTTGGGTCTATCTCTTTTGTTTGTTTCAAGAGAGTTCTTCTAAACAATGGCAAATAGGCACTTATCCCGTTCGGTCGTACTCCAAACACTCTTTGAGTGCGATATTCGGGAATGCTCTGAATCAGCAGTTGACGAAGCGCTCAAGCGCAACGCTCTCGAGTTTGCGCCTAGTGCACCGGATCTTCCGTTTATGGAAGAGCTATTACGTGGCACACTCGCGCGCAAGAGCGACTTAGATTTAGTGATTGAGAAAGCGGCACCGGAGTGGCCGCTTGCGCGTATAGCGCCGGTTGACCGCAATGTCTTGAGGCTCGGTCTCTATGAACTACTATTTGCTGATCGCGAAAAAGTTCCGGCGAAGGTTGCAATTAACGAAGCAATTGAACTTGCAAAATCTTTCGGAGGCGAAAATAGCGGACGTTTTGTAAACGGAGTGCTCGGCGCAGTCTACAAAGAGTTAGGCGAGCCTGGAAAAGACGAAGTTTCAAAAAAGAAGAAGGATGTGCCGTATGACCAAATGCCGCTTGAGCGGTTGGTCGGCGCGGTTGTGTACACAAGGCAGGGAAATGATCTCTACCTTGCGCTCGTGCACGACATTTTCGGACATTGGACCCTTTCCAAAGGAAAACTCACTCCCGACGAAACGCCTGAAGCGGGAGTAGTACGAAAAATAAAAGAAGAGATTGGTCTTGATGTGACCCCTGAAATACGACTTGGCGAAAACGAATACGTAGCTTCTGACCCGGCAACAGGCAAAAAGCGCAAACACGTTATTTATTTCCTTGCGCACTCACCATTTACCGAAGTGCAGCTTGCAAAGAAAGGGGGGCTCGATGACGCAAGATGGTTTCGCCTTAAAGATGCGCTCGAGCTCAATTTTTACGAAGACATGCTCCCCATAGTTACGAAAGCAGTGCAAACATTGTCAACGAATCCTGAAAAGAAGTAATCCATGAAAGACTTTAAAAAATTTGAACAAAGCATTGATATTAAATTTAAAGATCCGGTACTCCTGAGACAGGCATTTACCCATCGCTCCTATCTCAATGAACACCGCGGCGAAGTAGAAGTGCACAACGAGCGCCTCGAGTTCTTGGGCGACGCAGTGCTAGAGCTTATTGCAACACGATTTTTGTATGAAAAATTTCCTGATCGCAATGAGGGAGAATTAACCGCGTATCGCGCCGCACTCGTGAATGCCGTTACCTGTGCAGAAATTGCAAACAATCTTGAGATGAATAATTATCTCCTTCTATCAAAGGGCGAGAGTAAAGATACTGGCCGTGCGCGCGGGGTGCTACTTGCAAACGCATTTGAGGCACTTGTGGGAGCGCTGTACCTCGACCAAGGGTTCGACGTAACTCAAAAATTCATTGAAAAGCATCTATTTCCCAAGATAGATGAAATAATTAAGAAAAAACTCTGGCGCGACTCAAAATCTACGCTCCAAGAGCGGGTTCAGGAAGTAGAAGGCGCAACGCCATATTACGCAGTTATCCGCGAATCGGGTCCAGACCATGATAAGCAATTTGTCGTTGGGGTGTATGCCAAAGATGCACTTCTGGCCCAAGGCCAAGGCAAAAGTAAGCAGGAGGCAGAGCAGGATGCCGCGCGCGTGGCGCTCGAAGAAAGAAATTGGTGAGCCTATCGTCTATAATGAAAGGAGTCACAGTACGGGAGGTCGTATCATGGCCTGGAAGTCACTTCAGCCGCTGATCGAGCGTGCTCCCCCAAAATCGAAACTTCGATTGGTTGGAAAAGAGCCTGAGTCCCAAAAGGACAAAGGCTGGTATCCGCCTAATTCACCCCACATTAAAGTGGGTAGAAGTCTCGAAGAAAGGGAATAAGTACGTCTGTACACGCGCGGACAGGGCGCTCATATATATGAGCGCCCTTTCTTTTTGATACAATGTCTCCATGCGTTTAAAGAGCATTGAGCTCTCAGGGTTTAAATCATTTGCCAAAAAAACACCGCTTGAGTTCGCTTCGGCTATCACTGCGATCGTAGGACCAAATGGCTCTGGGAAGAGCAATATCGCAGAGTCATTTCGCTTTGTGCTTGGCGAGCAGTCGATGAAAAGCATGCGCGGCAAGCGTGGTGAAGACTTGATCTGGAATGGTTCCGGAAATACGCCTCGCTCTGGCCGCGCGGGCGTTAAGCTCCTGTTTGATAACAGCGACAGAGCGCTTAATATCGATTTCGATGAGGTTTCTATAGAGCGTGTTGTACACCGAGATGGTGGGAACGACTATGTGCTCAACGGCTCCCAGGTACGGCTGCGCGATATAGCGGAATTGCTTGCGCAGGCTAATATTGGTTCCTCTGGCCACCATATTATTTCTCAAGGCGAAGCCGACAGAATTCTATCTGCGTCCTCACGTGAGCGCAGGGAGATGATCGAAGATGCGCTTGGGCTCACCGCATATCTCTACAAAAGAGAAGAGGCGGAGAAAAAGCTCGAGAAAACAGCGGAAAATATGAGGGAAGTCGAAGCGCTGCGGCGAGAGCTCGTGCCGCACCTGAAATTTTTGGCAAGCCAAGTAAAAAAGATTGAAGAGGCTCAGGCGCTCCGCAATGACCTTGCCGAAAAATACATTGAGTACTTGCGCCGCGAAAGCGTGTATCTCAAGGTAAGCGAAGCAGAGCTGTCTCACGAAATAGATATTCCTAAGCGAGAGAGGCTAGAACTCGACAAGAAAATCGAACACCTTCGCAAAGAGCTTGCTAGCAAGGGTCGCAAAGACGCCCAAACACATGAACTAATGCAGCTTGAAAGGCAGGGACGCGACGCGGGTGCGAAGCGCGATTCGATTCAGCGTGACCTTGGCCGCCTTGAAGGAGAAATTACAGCGCACGAGCGCATTTCAAGCCACGAGGGATCAATTCCCGCTTCCGAAGCACATACCTTTGGATCGCGCGTACAAAACGAGCTTGAAGCTCTGCAGTCGCTAGACGGGCAACTTCTTAAGGCACGTATCTCCGCCCTAGTAATACTTGCTAAGGATTTCTTGCGTCGTATCGCGGAGCGAACCTCACCTAAGCACAGCACTGAGGAATTGCGCCATAAGAAATCCACACTAGAGCGTGAACTTATGGAGCTTAAAAAAGAAGAAGAGCGTATAGATACAGCAACGACGCACTTACGCCGCTCAATTGAATCAGAGAAGGACGCCTCCAGGGAAGCTGAACGCGAACTCTTTCAGGCGATGGCGAAGCGCTCTGAGCTTGAAGCGCGCCTCGCCGTATTGCGTTCTCGTGAGGAAATGCTTGCGCGCGATAAAGAATTGTTTAGAGCAGAATTGGCTGAAGCAGGAGTGCTTATCGGAAGTGCGGCACTCCAATATGAGCACCATGCGGTGCGAGATGCGCACGGGATCGTATCAGAAGCTGATATGGCAGGAGAAGGTAGGGCGAAGCAGGAGGAGCGCCGAAAAAAGCTTGAACGCATGAAAATTAAGCTTGAAGAAATTGGTGCAGGAAATTCTCAAGATGTACTTAAAGAGCACCAGGAAACACTCGAGCGAGATGCATTTTTAGCTCGAGAACTTGAAGATCTTGCAGTGTCTTCCCAGAAGCTGCGTGATCTAATTGAGGAGCTCACTTCGACGCTAGAAACGCGGTTTGGCGGCGGTATCGATAAAATCAATAAGGAATTTGATGCGTTTTTTAAATTGATGTTTGGCGGTGGTACGGCAGCGCTCGCAATTGTAAAAGAGAAGAAATTACGCCGAGCGTTACCTACTGATGAATTTGGCGGAGATGAACTAGGGGCGAGTGATGAAGATATGGAAGAGGTGGAAGAAGGGGTAGAGATCGCTATCAGCCTTCCGCACAAGCGAATCAAGGGACTCCACATGCTCTCGGGTGGCGAGCGAGCGCTCTCATCTATTGCCCTTATTTTCGCGATGTCTCAGGTAAACCCGCCACCGTTTTTGATCTTGGACGAGACCGACGCTGCTCTCGATGAAGCAAACAGTCGTCGCTACGGTGATATGATTGAAAATCTTGCAAAGAAGTCCCAGCTTATTCTCATCACCCACAACCGCGAGACTATGTCCCGCGCGGGAATTCTTTACGGCGTTACTATGGGAAATGACGGGGTATCAAAACTATTGTCCGTTAAATTTGAAGACGCCCTCTCCGTCGCAAAATAAAATTTCTTAAGAGATCTCCAAACGGGCATCTAACGTCCAAGTCAAATTGTATCTATTGCAGTCTTTTGCAAAACACTGCAATAAGGCTGATTAGCGGACGAGTTCGAAGTCGAGGGTGCGGGCCGCGAGGTCGGCACCGGTGAGTTTTACTTTCACGCGGTCACCCAAAGTGAACTTTTTCTTATATTTCTGTCCTACGAGTGCATATTGGGAGGGTGCGTAATTATAGAAGTCGTCACCAATTGTCTTTACGCGCACAAGTCCTTCGGCGCCGCTCTGGGTGTCCTCGACATATAGTCCCCAGTCAGTTACTCCTGAAATAACCGCATCGAATATCTGCCCAATCTTTCCCTGCATAAATTCCACTTGCTTGTACCGAATA
>DASPJS010000026.1:0-3220 GCA_035628495.1 Minisyncoccota bacterium | reverse complement strand
CCGCTGTCCACGAACCGGAAGGTGTTTTGCGTGTCGAGAGCCACGGTATGCGCCGATATCTTTAAGTCTCTTTATATTGCCCGAGATTTCTCGCTTGAGATCTCCTTCAAGTTTGAGCCCTTCAATTGCCCGCCTGATAGCTGCCTCTTCCTCAGGAGTTACATCATTAGCCCTCTTTGTAGGATCGACTTTGGCTTGAGCGCAAATAGTGCGGCCAAGCGGAATACCAACACCATAAAGCGTCGCAAGGGCGTACGGGAGACGTTTATTGGGAATAGTGATACCTACAAGACGCATAGTAATTAAAAATTTAACCCTGACGCTGCTTATGGCGTGGGTTAGAGCAAGTAATATACACTCTGCCCTTTCTTCGCACTAGGACACAGTTTGCACATCTTTTTTTGACTGAAGCTTTAACTTTCATTGATTTAAAAATTTATAGTCTAGCGAAGCGAGTGAAATAAATTTATTTAATTTCCGAGCGAGCGAAGACTATATAGTTCCGAACTCTAAAGACGCCTGGTGATGCGTCCTTTGCCGCCGTACGGATCGAGCTTAACAAGTACCTTGTCACCAACAAGCACTTTAATGCGATGAAGCCGCATTTTGCCTGCGAGATATGCAAGGATAACCTCGTTTGTTTCGTCAAGGAGTACCCTAAAGAGTGTGTTTGGGAGTGCTTCCTCAACAACTCCTTGTACTTCCTTGTTATCAGTATCCATTACCTATGGCAAAATTATAGTAACAAGTCCTTATACAAGTGTCAATAATATGGCTCCTGTGCGCCTTATTGTGTTGAAACAGTTACTTCAATTTTCTTTGGATCTCCGGGAAAATTTCCTTCCCAGAAAGGTCGCACTTTTGCTTCGGCACGCGAAATTGCCGGCTCAAACGATTCTACAATCGTCTGAAATGAATCCTTGCTCTTACCTATGAGAGCATTCTTAAGTGCATCGGGATCAAATTGCCAGATAATCTTTGGGGTGCCGCTGAGCGCCAGTGTAATACTCTCACCCGCTTTCGTTGTCGTCGCTGATGCAACAGAAAGTTCTTGAATGTCCGCAAATGCGACCGCTTCACCGCCATATCCTTGCACAGATTCTTTGGCGATAGCTGCGGCGAGATTATTTGCTTGAAGTATGGCGCCGGTCATCGTTGCAGATTGGGACACTATTGCCGTGCCATTTGGTCCAGGACTTTGTGTGAGATCGCTAAACGTTACTTGGAGCGTTCCAGGAATCGCGGCATATCCGGCTGGAATCTGCGCGGCAAGTTCATTTTGTGCTGCCTGGCTCAGGGCCTGTTTCAGTGCATCACTTGCACGATTCAGATCTGCTTGCGCGACTGCCGCTTCCGTACCTACGAGTCCGCCGGTAATTGCATTTGTGGTCGCATAAAATTTGCTATACCGTGGATCGTCTTTAAATCCTGGAATTGTAAAGCGCGTTTCGCCACGATTGTACGACTCGCCCGGTGAATTTGCGTAGACTGTAACCGTCACTGCTCCCGGCGTGAGTTGGCCATTTGCACCTTTTATAGCTCCCGGCACAACTACTGATTCGCGAATGCGATACATTTTGCCATCAGGTGCCTCAAATCGAGTATTTGCTATAAGCCTTTGAGATTCTTCGCTGTACGCATTGTAGACCGTCACTACGCCGGAAGCACTTCGAGAAACTTGTCTTGTCCCCGATGCTTCGACGGTTGTCGATGCGGTACGGGTAACGGTCATCGTCTGATAGCCGAGCTCACCGGTCGTGGGATTAAGTTTAGCAATAAGAGTTCGCGGCGCTGGTACCTGCTCAACTCGCGGGAAAACGGTGACCGTTGCTCCTGCAAAAAGCGTTGAGAGAAGAAGGCCGGCAACGGCACACAAGACAATGACCGCTAGGCCAATGATGAGTAGCCAGCGGGGACGGCCGCGTCGACGTCTGCGAGACTCGAGTTGAGGTTGCATATAATCTTCTTCGACGCTGTGTGAGGGAGGCTTTCGACCGTGACCGTGGCTGGGAACCGGGATATCACGTATGGAATGACGCCCTCGAGGTACCATATCGCGCATACGGGACAATTATATACCACTAAACTTTGCATCAGCAAATAGTGTCTCAAGCATGAGATGAAGATCGGGTTGCCGTGCGTGTGCGCCAATAAATTCTGAAACATGATGAGGACGAAGTGCCCGCACAGTACCTCCGTCTGGAAACAAATCCGAAAGCGAGTCATCCTCGATAAGTGCGCGTGCAAATAGTTCTTCGCTCGGAGCGGGAGCAATTATCAGTACTTCCTGTGGCGACACTTGAGCACGTAATTCTCTGAATGCGTCAGTAAATTGAGATGCGAAGTGTCTTTGCGCGTGAATGAGTGGCTCATGGAGCTCGTGCGAAGTTGTTGGAGCGATTTTGAGAAATGAGATTGCTTCACCGGAGGATACTCCGCCGTGCGCAGTAAGAGTACGCAGTAGCGTATAGAGCCCAACCGGAATGGTTCCCCGTCCATGTACGCCTTGTTGAGACAATATAAGGAGTTCTGACATTTCAGAACTTACAATACAGAGAATTCTGGGTTCGCCTGAGGGAAACAATACAGCGGAGCCGTGCGCTACGGCAGTTCCAATTGGATGAAAAGTTACTGGCTTATATCCGAACATGCTGGTGGCTCCATGACGCACCATTTCCTGAATCGGACGCGAGAAATCAACCGCTCCTTCATTTATTTGCATAGTCGCCCAAGGAGGTGAGAGGAATACGGCGATTCTCGAAATATTTCCATGGTCTTCAAAGTTGTGGTTGCGGAGTCGTGCGGCTACGGTGCTCGTATGCACAAGAGATTGCCGCAGCGCTTCTCCAATACGCTGCATTAAAGCAGCTGTATTGCGAGCATATGTATAGGGAATCGGAATACGAATCTCGCCATATAGTTTAGGCGCGTGCGCGCGAGAGATGCGAGCGAGTGCTGCCCCCACACTACCGTTTTCAATATCTAAAATTGCAATCGTCTTTTCTTTACGATTGTTTCCACCAAAAAGTGGTGACATGCATAAAGTATACATCCAAAATTGAAGGCCCCGATTCTTATTGTCGGGGCCCTGAATCAGAGTTTCTTAACGAGACGAGCAAAGCGTTTGCGAGTGTTGCCAAATTCTAGATCTCCCTCTTCAAAGAATCCTTTCACTTCATCATACGGAACTTTATCTGAAACATCGAGAATGTGTACAGAA
>DASPJS010000025.1:0-2231 GCA_035628495.1 Minisyncoccota bacterium | reverse complement strand
GACCGAGATTAATTGAATCTCCGGATTAACCCGTTGCATATCAACCACCCACTTCTCCTCAAGCCTTCTGATTTGCTCAAGTGAAGTGATCGGACCATCCACTACCCATTCGTCGTTTTTAATGCTATCAGCTGCCCACTCCGCCTCATTTTCCTTCTTTTCGTCGTACACGAACGACTTTATGGAAAACGAGACGAAATATACGTACTTTGCCATGGTCTATCCTCCTGGATTAACACTGTGGTGGGGACACCCCAGCACTCGGTCATCCATAGGGTTTGTAGACAATTCAATTGGGCAATTCTGCGGAGGAACCCAGGCTAAATATAGTATATACCATAGTAACACTTTTGTCAAGTACCCATAAAGCGCTTGTTTTTGAAGGTAAAATAGGGGAGGATAAACAAATGGACGGGGCGAAAGACATAGTTTCAACAATGCATTCCCCCACAGTCGAGGACACTGCGCTTGTAGAGAAAGCATACGAGTTTGCTGCGCTTGCACACAAAGAGCACAAGCGGTTCTCCGGAGAACCCTACATAAATCATCTATATGCAACGGCAAAATCCCTTGCGGAACTTGGTATGGGTGCAAAAACAATTGCTGCAGGGCTTCTTCATGACACGATCGAAGACATGGGAATCAAACCTGAAGTAATAGAAAAAGAATTTGGCAAGGAGATTCTTTTTCTGATTGAAGGTGTCACAAAGCTTGGACATCTTAAATACCACGGCACTGAGCGCCATAGGGAAAGTTTGCGCAAACTACTAGTCGCAACTGGAAAAGACGTGCGCGTACTCATCATCAAACTTATGGATCGTCTCCATAACATGCGTACGCTTGAATTTGTACCTGAAGCAAAACGCCAACGCATCGCTCTCGAGACACTTGAAATTTACGCGGCAATTGCACATCGCCTCGGTATGGGAGTTGTGCGTAAAGAACTTGAGGACCTCGCATTTGAATACGCGTATCCTCAGGAGTACGCCGAGGCACAGAAGCTACTTACAGAAAAAACACGCGAGACACAAGCGCGACTCGAAGAAATGACACGAATGCTTGAGGTGGAGCTTAAGAAAAACGATATTGCAAAGTTCGATACGAACTATCGTGTCAAAGGACTCTGGAGTTTGTGGCAAAAACTCAAGCGCAAAGGTGGCGACGTAAGCAAGGTGTATGATATTGCCGCTCTTCGCATCATTGTGGAGAATGTTGCCGACTGCTACCGAGTTCTGGGCCTTGTGAATAATCTTTGGCAGCCACTCCCAAATAAAATTAAGGACTACATTGCATTTCCTAAGCCAAATGGATACAAGAGTCTCCATACGACAGTTTTTGCTGGCGACGGCGGTATCGTTGAAGTGCAGATTCGCACTAAAGAAATGCATCAAGAGGCTCTTTTTGGTATTGCAGCGCACGTTATTTACAAAGAACGCTCCCCCGCCTCACCTGCTCGCGGTACCAGTTTCGATTGGATTCGATCACTTATCCCTGGGTTCAGACGAGGTACAGCGAACATAGCAAACGATTCTGAGAATTTAAAAAATGTGCGGGCTGTCACAAGAGAAGCGCCAGAATGGCTGCAGAATCTAGAGGCGAGCGAGCTCGACGATACAGACTTCGAAACAGCACTTCGCACAGATATCTTCTCGCACCGCGTGTTTGTTTTTACACCTAAAGGCGACGTGGTGGATCTACCTGCACGCGCTACACCCATAGATTTTGCATATGCAATTCACTCAGACCTTGGAAATCACGTTGCGGGAGCTATGGTAAACGGAAAACTAGTGCCGCTTGATACCGAGCTTCATAATGGAGATATCGTTGAGATTCAAACCAAGAAAAATGCGCATCCAAAACAGAAGTGGCTCGATTTTGTGAAAACGACCGTGGCTCGTCGCCACATTCGCAATATTTTAGAACAGGAAAAAATTAACTAGATAGAAAAGTTGGCGGGGTTGAATGTATTCTCGTCAATCTTTTTCTCTTCTTTAGAGCGATCATCAAGTGCTTGTGTAGTTTCAATATCAGGAACTGGAGCTTCTTCGGGCGCTGTAGCGGGTTGTGATCCAGGTTCTCCCTTTGTGGAAGCAATACGCGACGCTAGTTGAGAAAATAGAGTACGTAAATCGTCTTCACTCATGAAATCGATGGTGAGCTTGCCCCCATTTTCTTTTGGTTCAATTGCGACACGGGTGCCAAGCGCTTCGGTGAGTTCGCGCTCCATTTCA
>DASPJS010000024.1:0-4243 GCA_035628495.1 Minisyncoccota bacterium | reverse complement strand
TGCGGACCAGCTCCAAAATCTTCAGGACATTCTCAAGAATCCGAAACAGCGCGGGATACTCGGCGAATATTACCTAGAGACAGTACTTAAAAATGTTCTGCCCCCGGGATCGTTTCAAATGCAGTACGGGTTTCCAAATGGGGAAATTGTGGATGCGGTTGTGTTTGTAAAAGACAAAATAATTCCCATTGATTCGAAATTTTCACTCGAAAACTACAATCGAATCCTAGCGGCTCGCGAGAAAAGCGAGAAGGAAGCACTCGAGAGACTCTTTAAGCAGGATCTTAAACTTCGCATAGACGAAACGGCCAAATATGTACGACCGGCAGAAAATACTACAGACTTCGCGTTTATGTTTATCCCTGCTGAGGGAGTGTACTATGACATGATCGTCGACGAAGGTGGCGTCATAAAAACCCGCACGCGCGACCTCATCGAATACGCCTTCTCCAAGAAAGTAATTATTGTCTCGCCAACATCATTTTTAGCGTACCTCCAGACCGTGCTTCAGGGTCTTAAGTCGCTTCAGATTGAAGAACAGGCACGGGAGATTATAGGTAACGTCGCAAAGCTAGGCAACCACTTGGGAGCCTACGAAGATTTCTACAAAAAATTGGGTGCGTCACTTTCAACCACGGTGAACCATTGGAACGCAGGATACAAAGAATTGAATAAGATTGATAAGGATGTGCTGCGTATCACGAGTAAAAGTGTGGGTATAGAAATGGAGGCGATAGATCGTCCGGAAATCGAAGGACGAGAATAAAGAGACCCGGGTACTAGACCCGGGTCCACTGTTGATTAGGGGAACCTCTTTCGTGGCAGTTCAATAATGAAGTACTTTTGTGGCCTAAAAAATTGCCACACCGCCGCTACGACTAGAGGACCCGCAACTGCAAGTCCAACGTAGCCCCATTCCATGTTTCTCACCTAGAGCACCCACCAGCCTACTCCACTTCCTATCATGCGCTGGCTAAGATGGAAGTCAATGGCGGTGTCCGCAGCAGCGCTTATAAGGGCCGTCTTTCGGGGGTTTTTGCCCGCCCTGTTTGCTGAGTAGATACAAGAGGTATGGCATGACCGCGAAATAGTAGATGAGAACTACGAGAAACATTAACGCGCCTTTCATCGCACGCTCCTTTTTTATTAGCCAGAATTACTATACCATTCCTTGCCATTTTAGCGAGAGTGGGGTATATTAATGGCCTCATGAAAGAGTTTGCCATCATAGAAACCGGTGGGAAGCAGTACATGGTCTCGGAAGGTGAGACCATTAAAATCGAGAAAATCTCGGGCGATTTTAAGGCTGGAGATACAGTAACCTTTGATAAGGTGCTTATGGTTGATAATGGTTCTGACACCACTATTGGAGAGCCCTATATAAAAGGCGCAAAAGTGACCGCAGAAGTTAAAAACATTGGCCGCGCTAAGAAAGTGACGGTTATTAAATACAAAGCGAAAAGCAATTATTTCAAAAAGCGTGGGCATCGACAGCCTTTTTTTGAGGTAACAATTAAGAAGCTCGGATAAAAGAATAACCACCCAAGACGGGTGGTTTTTAACTGCGAGAAGAAAGTGCGCTTGCGATAGTATCCGGGTCGGCATACTCGAGTTCCGATCCTGTGGAGAGACCGCGGCCGAGCGAAGAGAGTTTGAAATTCATACCTTGAGACATCGGGATAAGTTTTTCCTGAAGCATGAGGCGAGTATGATCGCCCTCAGTCGTTGCCGAAAGTCCCAATATAACCTCGTTTAGATGGAGTTTTGATCCATCGCGCTCAATACGGGCAATGAGCTCCTTTAGGCGCACATGTTTTTGCGGCTCTTCGGCCGCAAGCGGAATGGTACCGCCCAGCACAAAATAGAGACCTCTAAAGCCACTGCGCTCTACATTTTCAAGATCAGCGTCTTTTTCAACGATAAAGAGGATACTTTTTTCTCGGCGCGTGCTTCCACAAATTGAGCATAGATTATTCTCAGTATCCTTTTTGACCGACCATCGGAAGCATTCTCTACATTGAAAGGTGTTGGCGCCGAGGCGCTTGATATCTTCAGAGAGCGCCGTGCGAAAGCCCTGCTGCTGATGGAGCAGAAATTGCACGAAACGTCTCGCTTGGCGAGGGCCAATACCAGGGAAGCGCTCAAAAGCTTCTGAAAGTCTTTCTATCGGATTCACCCAAACAGTCTATCAAAAATTTAGAATGGTTGAGAGCCAGTTGCTTCAAACACATCAAGACCTGTTTTATCGAGCGAAGTAAAGGTCGTTCGCTTTTCATCGAAGTAGAGATCTATTTTCCCCACAGGGCCGTTGCGGTGTTTTTCGATAAGTATTTCAGCAATATTGGGACGGTCAGAATTTTCGTTAATCTTATCGTCGCGGTGAATGAACATCACGACGTCTGCGTCTTGCTCAATTGAGCCAGAGTCGCGTAGATCCGACAGGCGCGGCTTGCCGCGGCGCTGTTCTACCGCTCTTGAGAGTTGGGACAATGCGAGGACTGGTACGTCGAGCTCGCGCGCAAGAGTTTTAAGCGAGCGCGAGATTTCTGTTACTTGTTGCACAAGCGAGTCAGAAGCACGCATGTTCGTAGGTACCATGAGCTGGAGGTAGTCAACGACAAGAAGTCCAAGTCCTTGTTCGCGCTTGAGGCGTCTAGCTACAGCACGCATTTTAAGAATATTATTGCCGGGCTGATCATCTATAAAAATTGGAGCTTGGGAAAGTCGATCATAAGCGTCATGAATGCGTGCAAAATCAGCCTCGTCTGTAATGCGGCCGGTGCGCAAGTTCCAAGAATTCACGCGCGCTTCTGCGGCAATCATGCGATCAATGAGCTGTTGAGAACTCATTTCGAGAGAAAATATGCCCACAGTCGTTTTGTGCTGTGTTGCTGTTTGTCTAGCAATATCAAGCGCGAGCGCCGTCTTGCCCATAGAAGGGCGGGCCGCAAGAATAATGAGATCAGATTTTTGAAGACCAGCGAGCATGCTATCGAGGTCTTTGAATCCAGTGCGCACCCCACGCAATTCGTCCTTGTGTTCATGGAGGTGTTCTAATCGTGCCCATGCGTCCTGGAGTGATTCGCGAAGCGACGTGAATTTGGAGAGGGTAGGGGTTGAAGTAACCTCGTATACTTTTTTCTCTGCCTTATCGAGTGTCTCTTCAAGCTCCTCACCTTCGTCGTATCCGAGTTCGGCAATATATTCACCCGCATCAATGAGATTTCGAAGCATAAATTTCTTCTGGACCTGAGAGGCGTAGTGGCGTGCATTAGATGCTGCAGGAACGTTGCTTACAAGTTCTGCCAAATAGGAAACACCGCCGACGCCTTCGAGTTGCTTTTGATCGGAGAGACACGAGCGAACCGATTCAACATCGATCGGTTCTGACTTACTCCACAGCGATACCATTGCGCGGTAGATAACGCGATGCTTTTCACTGTAAAACGCATCAGGAGAGATAAGATCAACAGACTCAGCCATGCCTTCCGGACGAATCATAAGGGCGCCCAAAAGTGCTTTTTCTGACTCGGTTGTCTGGGGCGGTACCCGCACATCAATTTTTTTCTCCTTCCTCGCCATCCTCTCCATCCTACTCTTTTTTGCTATCTCGGGAAGCTCCTACAGAGACGATAAAAATGTCGAAAGTGGGGACAAAAAGTGGATAATGATGAAATACATGAATATCTCGCTTGTATATAAGTGAAGGATTTATGTATAATTCAGGCCAGTCAGTACATCGGGAATCCATTGGAGGGGGACAACACAAATCCTTAAGAAAGGAAGGAGTATGCAGCACCACAAAACTTCCAATGGGAAAGAAGCCCGGAACAAAATTCCGCAAGAGATATTTGACCAGCTCCGTCGAGAATTTACCGGCGGTGTTGAGCGAACTGTTGGCAATAGCCGTGTCTACTTTTTAAACGGCGATCCAAAGACTCCGCCCGCAGTGGCGATTGTTCTCTCGGATCTTGGTCCAAGCGTGAACGAAGAAGTCTCTCGATTCGTGCGTGAGCACGGAACGATGGATGATCATGACCATTACGCTGAAGAACTTGAAGAGCTCAAAAGAAATCTCCAGGAACTTCAGAAAAAGGGTCTTGATATACTTGTCCACGATCCAAGATTGCCAGCATTTGAGGTCGAGGGTTATAGCTTTCTTGACCGATATCAGCCTCTAGCGCGGTTGCTGTCCGACTTCTCTGTTACGCGAGTTACAAGAAATCCACTTCTTAATCTAGAT
>DASPJS010000023.1:0-3347 GCA_035628495.1 Minisyncoccota bacterium | reverse complement strand
CTCGCCGAGAAACCTGAATTTCTCGTGCTCACGAAGTCAGACACGAAGGAGTCGAAGTACATAGGCGAGGTTCAAAAAAAATTCAAAAAGGAATTCAAAAAGGATACAATAACGGTCTCGATTCTTGACGACGAGTCCGTCCGTGGGTTACAAGAGGCACTGACACAAGCACTTTCTCGCGCGCAGTAACACTCTTTGCGCTAGAATGTTTGGGTACACGAACGATGGCTTTTAAAGCGACCATAGGTCTAGAGATACATGCGGAATTAAAGACGCGGACAAAAATGTTTTGTGCGTGTATTAACGATCCAGATGAAAAAACTCCAAACCTAAACATCTGCCCAGTGTGTATGGCGCACCCTGGATCGCTCCCGGTGATAAATAAAGAGGCAGTTAAAAAAGTGCTCCTTATTGGAACCGCGCTTGGCGGGAATCTTGCGGACTATACTGAGTTCGACAGAAAAAATTATTTTTATCCTGATATCCCTAAGGGCTACCAAATCAGCCAATACAAATATCCGCTCGTTTCGGGGGGAAGTCTTGCAGATGTTTCTATAACACGTGTTCATCTCGAAGAGGATACAGCTCGCTCACAGCACGTGGCAGGGCTTGCAGATCAGGCTGGGCAAAGCCTTGTGGACTACAATCGTGCAGGCGTGCCTCTCATGGAGCTCGTTACAGAACCGGTGATACACGATGCAAAAACTGCTGGTAATTTTGCACGAGAACTGCAGCTTCTTTTGCGCTATCTCGGTGCAGGCGAAGCAAACATGGAGAAAGGCGAGATGCGTGTAGAGGCCAATATATCGGTGAGCGCAGACGAGAATCTCGGTACAAAAGTAGAAGTCAAAAATCTCAATTCTTTTCGCTCGGTTGAGCGTGCAATAGCTTACGAGATAGAGCGGCAGACGAAAGAGCTTGAGAAGGGCGGAACAGTAGTCCAAGAGACTCGCGGTTGGGACGAAGTGAAACAGGTGACGTTTTCTCAGCGAAAAAAGGAAAGTAGCCACGATTATCGATATTTTCCAGATCCCGATCTACCCAACCTTAAAATACCCGAGATACAGGAATTCTCGAAAGAATCATTAAAGAAAGATCTACCCGAACTTCCATGGGAGAAACGAGAACGCTACCGCACTCTGGGATTCTTGCAGGAGCAAGATATTGAGCAACTGGTCTCGGATTCGGAGCTTTCAAATTTACTCTTGCAGATTGAGCAAATTCTTGTTGAGCCGGCTCTCATTAAAACCGCAGCGAATTTTATATTAAATGACGTCGTGGGACAAAGAAGGAAAGACCCCACTTGGCCTTTGCCTGATGCAACCTTTCTCGCTGAAGTGGTACGCAATTATCAAAATGGAACAATGGCAGCGCCGCAAGCAAAGAGCTCCATACTTAGCGGGCAAATGTCTGCAGCTATATCGGATACAGGCGCGCTCGACGCGATTGCACGCAAAGTCGTTAATGCTTATCCACAGGTAGCAGCAGACTACAAGGGGGGCAAAGAATCGGCACTCCAGTTTCTTGTTGGGCAGGGAATGAAGGAATCTAAAGGGTCTGCGAACCCCGCCGTCCTCAGAGACGCCATTCTCAAAGTACTTCAGTAAAATTACAACACGCCTTACCGCTTGCATGACGGAGGGGGAGGTATATGCTGAATGCATGGACGAACTAGAAATCTCGGGCAAACGGTATATCTCGACTCGTCGTGCTGGGAAAGAATATAAATACCACTCAGATTATATCGGCCAGCTGATACGAGGAAAAAAATTGGTGGGCACCAAGGTGGGGCGTTCATGGTATGTCGAAGCAACGTCACTGTCTGAATATTTTGGTAAAGAAATGCCTGCCAAGAATCAGGACACAGTACAGACTTCAGTAGGTGCGCGGTTGGAGCAATCTTTAATCAAATCGACGGCTGTTGAACCGGAGCAAGTGAACATCACTCCCAAGGTTGCAGAGGTAAAACCTGTAGTGGAAATTACCACACCAATAGATAGAAAAGAGGAGATAAAGATTTCTACTCCAGCGCCAGTCTCGATACGAAATGTAAATCGCGACTCAATTCATATCCCAATTCGAAAGCCATCGTTTGAATCTCCAAAAAAAGTTTCAAAGCTACGATACATAAGCGATGATACGCCAGTGCTTCCCAAAATAAATAAAGCGTCGATTCCTATTTCGACAACGCTCATGCCAAAGACCCTTGAAGAGGTGCAGGGTTTTGTTCCTGAAATTTCAAATAAAGAAGATGCGGGAAATGTCTTTAGACCTGTACTTGGTATCGCAGCAGTCGGGGCTCTCATTTTGATTGGAATTACTATGAGTTCAATTCTTGTAAGTTCACACATCACAAAAGAGGCGGGACAACCCGCGAGTGTGGAGTATTCGCTCCACTAATTCATATTCGGCGTCACTTTAAAAAAATCGCAACTCTGCGGTTTTTTTGTTTATATTCACAAATAACAGAAGACAGAAAGAGCGCGGTCACCTTTATTTGTCACTTTGCACGTTTATTGGTCAGTGAATGCTGCCTTCTGCTTTATCCGAGATATCGCTAAGGACAGCCGATAACGCTTTATGTTGCAAGCGTATCTCGGTTACTGGATAAATCGGCAGTGATTCATCGCAATTCCAAATCCCTTGGAGCGACGAGTACCATGGCAATTTGAGCGTGGTCCTCAAGCGCCTTAGTGTCAAAAAAAGCCTCGCAGGCAAGGTATTTTGATGATCAAAATTTCTATCGAGTATATATATTTATCCACATAAAAAAAGTTCTTTGGCGCATATATAGTGCCGTTTGGAGGTAAAATAATTTCTACAGGGCGCCGAACTTTCTCGGTAAATGAAAGTGTTTTCGGGCGCATGACTCCATCTAAAAAAATATTTTCATTGCAAGGTGAAGCGATGCTTTCTGCACGAGCAGCAGCGAAGCGTTTGTCGTGCGCCCAAGACTATGTTTCTAAGCTCTGCCGGGAGGGTAAATTACGGGGCCAGCAGATTAACGGAGCGTGGTTCGTTGAGGAATCCTCAATTGTCAAATTTGAGGCTTCACGAACAAATGCTAAGGTGCTTCGAAAAGAAACCCTCGCGGCGCAGCGAAAAGAAGAAGCTCGGGCGTATCGCATAGCAAATGGTCTACCTGTGCAGACAGGACTCTCGGAAGAAAAATCCTCTACGGCAAAGGTTGCAGAGGGGAAGACTTTTTCTCTGCCATATATTGAGTCCGGCAAGATTGGTTTTGCAGTCGGAGCGATACTTCTCGTAAGTGCAGTTGCGTTTGCAGGAGGAGTCGTTCGTGATCAGGGAGTATTTGGAAACGCAAAGAATGCTGCGGCGCTTGGACA
>DASPJS010000022.1:0-18591 GCA_035628495.1 Minisyncoccota bacterium | reverse complement strand
ATCTGCCGCAATATGATACGGACCAATTCGAAGGAAAAATCGAGCGGCCCATTGGCCACCGCTCTCTCCTCATAACGCTCGGGCTCATCATGCTTGTGATGGGCGTGTACATGATTCGCGCATGGAATTTACAGCTAATTAATGGAACTGCGTATGCGAAACAAGCTGCGGAAAATCAGCTTGCTGAGAAGGTTATTTTTGCCGATCGGGGCATCATAAAAGATAGAGTGGGGAGAGAGCTTGCGTACAATAATCTACTCGCAATCAGCGATGATTTTCCAGAGCGCACCTATGCGCCATATCGAGGTATCTCGCATTTGGTGGGGTATGTTAAGCCGCCGCAAAAAGATACGGCCGGATACTACTACCGCACGTCGTACGTGGGCATCGATGGCGTTGAGCGCGCATTTGATGGAAAACTCACCGGCATCAATGGCATTACACTGACTGAAACTGATGCCAAAGGAAATGTTGTCTCAGAAAGTTCGCGACTTCTTCCGCAAGCGGGCGACACGATTACACTTTCGATCGACGCTGCACTCTCAGAAGGACTTTATGATGCAATCGCGCGTCGCGCAGAGGCCTCAAAGTTTCAGGCAGGCGCAGGCGCTATTATGGATGTAGTGACGGGAGAAATTGTAGCTCTCGTGAGTTACCCCGAGTATTCAAATGTAGCACTTGCGAGAGGTGATGAAAAAACCCTTGCGGACGCGCTCGCTAACCCGCGCCAGCCATTTCTGAATCGCGTCATAAGCGGTCTCTATGCACCGGGCTCAATAGTAAAGCCAATCGTTGCGGCTGCAGCGCTCGCGGAAGGCATAATTGATGAGCACAAGGAAATTTTAAGTACGGGTCAGCTCGTGGTGCCTAATCCGTATTTCCGCGATAAGCCATCAATATTTAAAGATTGGCGCGCACACGGATATGTGGATATGCGCAGGGCGATCGCCGTGTCTTCAGACGTTTATTTTTATCACATTGGCGGAGGATTTGGGGGACAAAAGGGACTTGGTATCGATAATATCGATAAATATTTAAGAATATTCGGCTTTGGTTCACCTACTGGCGTGAAGGGTTTTGAGGAGCCAGCCGGTACAATACCGACGCCACAGTGGAAGGAAGAGGTGTTTGATGGTGACCCCTGGAGAGTAGGTGACACCTACAACACGGCAATTGGCCAGTACGGTGTACAGGTGACGCCGCTTCAGGCATTGCGAGCAACAGCCGCACTTGCCAATGGTGGGGTGCTTCTTACCCCGACACTCATTGCGAGCTCGAGCGAAATAAAAATAATTCTTAACCTTCCGGAGCATGCGCTCAAAGTAGCTCGCGAAGGCATGCGCATGAGCGTAGTGCAAGGCATTGCGGGGGCAGTCAATGTTCCATTTGTGCAAGTAGCGGCAAAGACCGGTACGGCGCAAGTCGGTGTGCGCAATGAGTATATAAACTCGTGGATGATTGGTTTCTTTCCGTATGAACGTCCTCGCTATGCGTATGCGGTAGTTCTTGAGCGCGGTCCTTCAGGCACGCTTGTGGGTGCTCCCGCAGCGATGAATGAATTTTTATGGTGGATGAACACACATACGCCGCACTACTTTAAGTAATCTGAGTATTCTCAACACGCTCCATTGACTAAAAATCAAATTCAAGTACCATTGGTTTCGCTACACACTCTATGCCGGAACTCCTTTCACAAGAGAAGTTCGAAGAGCTAACAAAAGAGCTTGACGAGCTTCGCACAAAGCGCCGACGCGAGATTGCAGAGCAGCTTGAATACGCGCGCTCGCTTGGCGATCTTTCAGAAAATGCAGAATATCAAGAGGCCAGGGAAATGCAGGCAGCCGTCGAGGAGCGCATTGGTAAGCTCGAGTCTATTCTTAAAAACGCAAAAATAGTTTCAGGCAGCAAAAGTGACTCGGTGGGCATGGGTACCACGGTTGTGGTCCAAGCGACCGGCAAGGGAGCTTCTGACGAGAAACGAACGTATATCATTGTTGGCGCTGAAGAAACAAATATGTTTGAAGGGAAGATTTCCTATCACTCGCCACTCGGAGCCGCACTCATGGGTAAGAAAAAAGGAGACGAATTTTCTTTCCATTCTCCTCGCGGTACACAGCGCTATAAGATTCTTAAAGTCGAATAAAGTGAAAGCCCCACACCGTGGGGCTCATTTTCTTGCGCGGCCATTGAGACGGCCGCGTAACTCTCTTTGATGGCTGCGTAATTCATCAAGATGCGTATCTTTAGCACTCAGCGAGTACCGCGGATCTTTATACCTATATATTCGCGCCTCAACCAGTTTGTGCGCCTTCTCTAGGCCAGCTATTGAGAGTTCCGCATACGTGCACAATTTCGCGAGCACGGCGAATTCATGTACATCGGCGCTCTGTAGCAAGGAGATGAGCGCTTGTTCAAGTGGCTTGAGGCTCGCATCAGGTTTTTGCATTAATGACCTCCGTTTTCCCCATAGATTAAATATCATCAAATCAGTTGGAGTCAAGTACTATAGGAAAATCAAATTTAGAGCTAAGCTAGTCAATATGTTTTGGGCAGATCGAATTGCACAGGAGATTCAAAATCGCTACAGCGGCGATATTAAAGCGGGGAGGCCACTTATCATCCGTGATGAAAAAACTGTCTCAGGTCGCGTGCATGTGGGCTCTATGCGCGGCGTTGCAATACATGGTGCTATATCTGAAGCACTGAAAGAACAAGGAGCTGTAAATTCTTTTCTGTATGAATTTAATGACTTTGATCCAATGGATGATGTACCTGAATACTTACCGCGTGAAGTATACGAGCCATATTTGGGGAGACCCCTGAGAAATATTCCACCGCCAGAAGCGTCCGCTAAAAATTATGCTGAATATTTTGCGAACGACTTTCACGCAGCGATAAAACACGCAGGATTTGATCCAAAAACGTACTGGGGTAGCGAGCTATACCTTTCGGGGAAAATGGATGGCGTTATTAAGGAAGCGCTCGAGCATGCGCATATCATTAGGCAGATCTATAAAGCGGTATCAGGGTCCGTGCGCGAGGAGGGGTGGCTGCCTATCAATGTTATATGTCCTACCTGCGGTAAGGTCACGACCACGCAGGCTACAGATTTCGATGGGAAAAGCGTTAAGGTGCACTGCGTGGTAAACAAAGTTGCATATACGAAAGGCTGTGGGTATGAGGGTAGAATTGAGCCATATGGGGGCACTGCGAAGTTGCCATGGAAAGTCGAGTGGGCTGCAAAATGGAAAGTAAATAAAGTACTTGTTGAAGGGGCAGGTAAGGATCATTCAACGCGAGGCGGTGCCAGAGATGTTGCTAATCACATTTCTCGCGAAGTTTTTCACTATGAGCCGCCATTTGATATTCCGTACGAATTCTTGCTCGTTGGTGGGGCAAAGATGTCATCTTCAAAAGGAAGGGGATCAGGTGCCTCAGAGATAGCTGAACTTCTTCCTACAAAGGTTTTCCGCTTAGCCCTCCTCCATAAAGATATCAATCAGCAATTCAATTTCGATCCCTACGGCGACACAATTCCTACTCTCTACGATCTCTACGACAAGCTTGCGGCGAATTTCAAATCGGGAGTGGAAGATGATTATGCGCGCCTTTTCACACTCGCTCACGTACAGCCGCCCGCTCGCGAAGAGACTTCCGACTTCTTGATGCGCTTTTCTCAGGTCGCCTTTCTGGTCCAGATGCCGCACCTCATTTTGCTTAAAGAAGCGCAGGCTCTGAAGGGTACACCGCTTACCGAGATAGAAAAAAAAGAGATAGAAGAGCGTGCACGATACGCCAGAAAGTGGCTCGATCAGTATGCGCCAGAGAAATTCATTTTTAAGCTTCAAGAGTCGCTGCCAAATGGATCTCGCGAGCTAACAAAGGAGCAAAAAGAAGCACTTCGTGTGCTCCTCAAGGATTTGGAGATTGAATATCCGGAAAAAGGGGAGCTCATGCACACACTGTTGCGCGCTATACCTGAGCGGCCAGCTATTAAACTCTCGCCGCGAGATTTTTTCACAGCGATCTATATTATATTCCTCGACAAAGACAGTGGGCCACAAGCGGGATGGTTTCTTGCGGCACTGCCAAAAGATTTTGTACTCAAAAGGTTACGGGAAGTCGCAGCATAAAAATTTAGGCCGCTCCCATAAGGAAGCGGCCTACTGACTATTTGTATTCGGTGAGCTCTATGAGACCACGCATCTGATTGATTTGTTCGGGTGTGTATCCCTTTTCTGCTTCGCTGAGCAAATGCTTAAGCAAGATGAAAGTTGAGCCGATGAGCATAGTCGCGACTATGACAACCATAACAACGACTGTCATGTGGGATCTCCTCAATTGCTTTCGCTGCTTGAGAGCCTCATCGCGCTGACTCAGAACTCTTACAAAGTGCTCGAGATCTTGAGAACCTCTGCCGTCTAGATGAACCATTGCCTCTACTCCATTGTTTGGTGGTTAGGTCCACCTCCCCATTAGCCGCTATATATTATATGCTAAACTAAGCAATTTGTCAAGAGTTTAAATCTCCTGAATTATGGGTACTAAGCTGACATTTGCAGAGTCCGAGACACCCGCGCACGCGACCGTAATGATCGTTGTCTGGGTTATTGGTCCAACACTGATACCTGTTGAGTTTCCAGTTGCAGTTGATGCACCAGATCTTGGGAAACCAGCGATGCTCGGGCTTGTGCTAACCGTGCATGAGGAAGGTAGATTTGTGCCGCTCCAGAAAACAATTGTCGAGCCATCCTTGCGTACAGTTCCCGGCACTACACGCACGTCAAGCGTGGGCTCAGTGCCAGGCTCGTATACGGTGACGGATGCGCGGGGATGAGCGGTGCGTCCCGCGTCACTTGCAGGAGTCCTGCAAGTGAGATGGTAGGTGGAGGGGAGAATTGATGGAGTGACGCTGCGCCCGGCAGCGTTATTATTTTGCCTTACGATCACGCTTGATGAAGTATTTTGCGTGAGACGACACGAGTTTTGATTTACAAATTGTGATGACCAGCGAAGTAGCGTAGATGCGCCCAAAGGAACTGAGGTAGGAGTTGCGGTGAGAGAGAATAACGGTTTGTTTACGACCGTTACGCCTGAACCCATGGAATTGCCATTGGCGCTACTTATGCAGGTGAGACGGTACGTCGTATTCTCAATGGGGCCGTTACCATCTGCGATAGTGTAGGTTCTCTCGCCTCCCGAGGAAGGCACTGATCGACTTTGAAGCAATGTCCACGAGGTACCCCCATTAGTTGATGCTTCAAGTCGATAGGTTTGGCTTGTGGCAGGGCAGTACCACCTCAAATCAACTTCGCCGCCTTCTAAGACCGGACTTGTAGCATTGAATGAGCACAGCTGCGGATTAGCGCTGTTATAGGTCGTTGCACAGCTTCCTACTACATCGACACGATTCGATTTCCAGCTTATAGGCGCGTCGTTGTAGCGGATGCAGCGAAGTGTGTATTCTACAGGGCTTGAAGCTGCCGAAAGCGGACCAGAGGAAATCCCTTGGGCAGGGCTTGCATTGGCGTTAGAAGCAATTGTTCTGCCAGTAGAGTCTATAACGGTGCAGGAATTAGGTTTTACGTTTTGCGCAAGCCAGGTAATCCTGGTAGATCCGCCTGGATTAACTTGCGACGGTGAAGCAGAAATTGAGCCGAGGGGATTGTCCACATTGACCGTAATTTCCGGTGATTCATACGCGGTTGCGCCGCAATTGAGCGTATAGCTCGTAGTGTTTGTAGGACTCACGGTAATACTGCCGCTGAGCTGTCCTCCGGTATCGAATCCGATGCCGCGCGGGCGCGACGCATAAGCAAATTCATATATATTAGTATCGTCATCATCGCCAAACACTCCCCACCAATTATAGTCCTCGCTTACCCACAGAAGATCCTGAAAAGGTTGGCACTGCCACGAAATTGCGAGCGAATCACCTGGACGAATAAAGGGAGGAAGAGACCCTCCGAATTCGACAGTCGATGCAGGAGTCACTTTCAACTTTTCTTTGCAGTTAAATCCGAGAAATCCACAGTCTTTGTCGATGCGAATGCGGTCGCGCGTGCGGACCGAAGCGTTGTATATTGTGCTTTGCGTTGCAATGATAAGACGCGCTATTAGCGCGCGCGGTTCACAGGCGTCGTGGAGGATATAGTCACGGCCGCGGAACGTGTGTGGTGAATGGTTTTGATTAAATTGATTAGCCCAAAGGCACGAATAAGGAGAAAGGGATGGAGTCGTCGGAAGTGGTGACGTTTGGGCGTTGGTAGTCGCAGGGACAAATAAGAGGAACCCTAGGCTGAGGGCCACTGCGGTGTACTTCTGCGCTATGGACATATAAGGAACCCTTTAAGAAGGAGTACCTCCAGTCTAGCAGGTATAGCTCGCACATTCGCAGTTAAATGTGGATAAATTTGCTTGGGTGTGGGAGAAAGTGATATACAATAGATTACTAGTGGGATGAGGTGGGAAACAAAACGCGACTATGCTTATCGGCGAATATCTGCACACTCTCGATAACAAGAATCGCATTTCACTTCCCGCAAAATTCCGCAAGGTTGTTGGCAAACGTGTAGTAGTCACCAGAGGGTTAGATAATTGTTTGTTTCTTTTTCCGCTCTCGGCGTGGAAGGGAATTGCAAAAAAATTAGAAACCCTCCCCGTTGGCAAATCAGATACGCGCGGAATGTCGAGGTTCCTCCTCGCCGGGGCGAGCGAGTGTGAGGTTGATGGCGCAGGTCGCATACTCATTCCTGAATATCTGAAAGTGTTTGCAGGGTTTGAGAGTGATGTAGTGCTCGCGGGAGTCTCGGATCGGATTGAGATCTGGGACCAGAAACGATGGAGTGACTACAAACATAGGATTGAGGAGCGTGCTGACTCTATGGCACAGACGCTCGGCGATCTCGGGATCCTTTAAATAGTTCGTTCTAAAATAAACGTCTAATTATGAATTGGCAGACTTTGACTTCCGTTCGTGCCCAGTATCGTCTCCGTCGAGAGGAGGACGGCACCGGTCATGAGCGGAAGTCAGGGCCTCACGCAAAATTCAGCTTTGGCGCTCACCAAAGCGTTATGGTTAAAGAAGCTATTTCGCTTCTAGACCTTAAAAAAGGCGAAGTTGTCGTTGATGCGACTGCGGGAGTAGGCGGCCACAGCGAGGCAATACTAAAAGCTGCGCCCGTACAACTTCTTTCCATCGATGCAGACAAAAAAGCAGTTGAAGCAAGTACCAAGCGCCTCGCTCATTACAAATCTCGGGCCAAAGTTATACAAGGAAACTTTCGTGATCTCGATGCGATATTGCGCCGAGAGAACATTGATCTGGTAGACAAATTTCTCTTTGATCTCGGTTGGAATAGGGAGCAGCTCGAGGCAGGGAAAGGGTTTTCGTTTCTCTTGGATGAGCCTCTCAATATGAGCTATGGTGAAAAGCCTGCATCAGGATTCACTGCGGCAGAAATACTCAATTCCTGGAAGGAAAAAGTGATAGCCGATGTGCTGTACGGATATGGAGAAGAGCGCTTTGCACGGCCAATAGCCAAAGCAATTGTGGCGCGCAGAGAAATCCTTCCATATACAACAACTATTGAATTAGTCGAAACTATCCGCGACGCTGTTCCAGCGCGTACGCGCCACGGAAAAATACATGTTGCGACCCGAACATTCCAAGCACTGCGCATCGCGGTAAATGACGAGCTTGGCAGTATTGAAAAGGGCTTGAAGAGTGCATGGGCACATTTGAAACCCGGTGGGCGTATTGTCGTCATCACCTTTCACAGCATTGAAGATCGGCTTGTTAAGAAAACATTTGCTGCATTCGCGAAAAAAGGCGGTACACTCTTAGTGAAAAAACCCTTAACGGCTAGCAGGGCAGAAATTACCCATAATTCATCAGCGCGCAGCGCTAAAATGCGTGCTATTGAAAAAGAATAATCCATGCGAACTATTGCAATCACATACAGTACTCATTTGACCCGCATAATGGCGGTACTTGCCGTTATCACGGCTCTCTCTGTTTTTCTCTATGGCATATTTCTCCTGGAAGCAGTAGGAAATACGGCGTCTCGAGCTCGTGTTCAAAAAGATATCCGCGATGTTGCCTCGCGCGTTTCGGCACTTGAAGAGGTGTATCTCGAAAAAACGCGCCAAATTACGCTTAAACGAGCCCAAGACATGGGATTTGTCGCACCGTATGAAGTCACAACGGTCTACGGGGGCGAACCAATTGAACTACTTACGTCTTCTGGGGGCTCACAGGCATACTGAGGAGTATGAAGCGGGTTCAGTTTGTATCACGGGTGCGTATTGTCACCCTCGCCACTGTATTGTGTGCCGGTATTATCGTGGGGCGACTCTATATGCTCCAAATAGTTGAGGGCGACGTATATGCAGCTAAAGCGAACGCTCAATTTACGCCTCTCCCTGCGCCGCTTCTTGACCGACACACGATTTATTTCAGTGACAAGAACGGTACGCTTATCACTGCCGCATCAATGGCGGATGTTGGAACCTCGTCCCAGCGCAAGCGCTTTTATCCTGGGGGCACCCTTGCGGCACATGCAGTCGGGTTTGTTGCATACAACAATGACAATGTTCAAAAGGGGCGCTATGGCTTAGAGCGGTATTACGATCAAATGCTCATTCGAACCGACGAGGATCTCTATTCCAATTTTTTTGTTGAACTATTTAGTGCCGCAAAGACACTTTTTGGCGGCACGTCGGAGACCGGGAGCATCATCACTTCAATAGAGCCCACAGTACAGACTGAGCTCGAGCGCACGCTTGCCACTTATAGCAGCGATTGGAAACCAAAACTCGCGGGTGGAATTATCATGGATCCTAAAACCGGAGAAATTATTGCAATGGCAATAGCGCCGACGTTTGACCTCAATACATTCAATGAGCAACGCGATCCAGCAATTTTTTCCAATCCGCTTGTGCAAAACGTGTACGAAATGGGCTCGATTATCAAACCGCTTACGGTTGCAGCGGGGCTCGATTCGGGTTCTATAACTGCGCAAACAACGTACACCGACGAGGGGTGCCTCACTATTTTTGATAAAAAAATCTGCAATTTTGATCTCAGGGCGCGAGGCACAGTGCCAATTCAAGAGATCTTAAGTCAGTCGCTAAACTTAGGTGTCGCATTTGTAGCGCAAAAAACAGGACCCGATATTATGCGAGAGTACTTTCTAGAGCGTTACAAATTGGGAGTAGAAACCGGTATTGACTTACCAAGCGAAGCGCACGGACTCGTCGATAACCTCAAAGGCAACGTACCAGTTGAATTTGCGACAGCTTCTTTCGGACAAGGTATCGCGATCACGCCTATCGAGACCGTGCGTGCGCTCGCAGTACTCGCTAACGGTGGTAAATTGATAACGCCCCATGTGGTGAAGGCGGTCCGCTTTGATTCAGGAGTTGAGCGGGAGCTTGAGTGGGGCGAGGGAGAGGAGGTAATTTCGCCCAATACTGCAACGCAAGTAAGCCGCATGCTCACCGAAGTAGTTGATACGTCCCTCGCAAATGGTCAGATAAAAAATCCTCGCTATTCTGTGGCAGCTAAGACTGGTACTGCGCAGATTGCAAACCCCTCTGGAGGCGGCTACTATACGGACAGATTTCTCCACAGTTTCTTCGGATATTTTCCATCGTTTGATGCGAGGTTTCTAGTCTTCTTCTTTGCGGTTGAGCCTACTGGCGCTTCGTACTCGTCCCAAACATGGGCACAGCCGTTTCATTCGATAACACAATTTTTAATTAGCTATTACAACATACCTCCAGATAGGTAACGAAATGCGATCCATAGCGCGAAAAATAATTTCTGAAATTCTAAAACTTGAGGCGCGGCTCGTGCTTAAAAAATTTAAACCAAGTATTGTTGCGATAACCGGATCAGTAGGAAAGACCGCAACTAAAGACGCAATTTATTGCGTTGTAAAAGAAGGTAACTATGTGCGCAAAAGCGAAAAAAGCTTCAACAGTGAGATTGGACTTCCGCTCACTATACTGGGACGACCCAATGCGTGGAGTAATCCGATACTGTGGGTAGAAAATATTTTCGATGGACTGGTACTCCTCATTTCTGGGAAGCGCTATCCAGAGTGGCTCATTCTAGAAGTAGGCGCCGATAGGCCCGGAGACATCTCCTCATTAGCTTCGTGGCTTCCTGTTGATATCGCAGTTATTACACGACTTCCCGATGTTCCGGTCCACGTTGAATTTTTCGAGTCTCCGGATGCGGTAAAAGAAGAAAAAGCATCACTCATACGCGCACTCAAAGCTGGCGGGGCACTTATTTTATTTGCCGATGATATTGGTGTTCGCAAACTCTCGGAACGCGCACCTGGAGCACAAACTGTGACATTCGGATTTTCGCCTGAAGCTACAGTGCGCGCAGAAAAAGTGCATGTAATGTATGAGAACGATATCCCTGTGGGAATTGGCGCTACAGTTCATGCAGATGGAGAAAGCAGCACGCTTACTATAAAAGATACGTTGGGCGCACATGCGATTTTGCCAGCGCTTGCGGCGATGGCCGTAGGAAAAGCGCTCGGTAAGAAGCTGCATGACAGTATTGAGTCACTGGAAAACTACGCGCCACCTCCTGGACGAATGCGGCTCCTCAAGGGCGTGAAAGCATCTTTCATTATCGACGACACATATAATTCTTCTCCCGCTGCCGCGCACGCCGCCCTAGAGACACTCGAGCTCCTACGGGGCAGAAAAATTGTCGTCTTGGGGGACATGCTTGAACTGGGGCGCCATTCTGTAGACGAACATCGAAAGCTAGGTATGAAAGCGGCAACGAGTGCTGACCTGCTCATCACCGTCGGGTTTCGAGCGCGGGATATTGCAGAGGGTGCGCTTGATGGCGGTATGAAAGACAGTCAAATATTTCAATATGAGGATTCGCGCGTAGCTGGAAAGGAGCTAGAGCAAGTGCTGCGCAAAGGAGACGTTGTGCTTGTTAAAGGTTCGCAGAGTATGCGTATGGAACGGACAGTTGAAGAGATAATGAGTGAGCCAGATCGTAAAGAAGAGCTTCTTGTACGGCAGGATAGCGCATGGACAAAGCGCTAGTATTCGTTTATACAAGAAAGCAGGACGGTTTTTGGAGTGTATGGCAGTCAGCCAAGAAGGAGTAGCGAATGACGCCTAGTGACATCCGTGCATTAAATGCAGCGGCAGCAACGCGGACGCATTATCGCCGACCAGCAGCGCACTCGATGTATTCGAGCCGGCAGCGCAAAGAAGTTTCAGAATTTGAAACCCGGACGAAGGAGTTCAGTCCCGGTGATTCCGTGATCATTGCGACAAAGGGTGAAGTCCTTCACGTGGTGACAGACATCGACGCGAGGCGTCGCACGGTGTACGCCAGGCCAATAGAGGGGCGGGGCAAGCGGGAGGGGTATAACGTCGCTCTCGTGCGCAAAGCAGAAGATTAAGATTTAGGTGCGGGACATGAGCCCGCACCTTCCTTTTTTCTAAAATGAATGTATTATGAAAAATGGCTGGGCAGTTATCCAGATGAGGATCTAGAAATGCTCGATAGTACGAAAATGCCTTCGCAGTCCGTCAGTTCATGGGTGCGGCGGCTATTTAGGGGAAATAAATGGGATGAACTAGTCATCACAGACATTCTAGACGGAATGAAACACTGTAGGCCTGGTTTGTGGTCTCGCGACCCATCTACGCTAAGTGAGTACGTGACCTATATAGCGAGCGCATACCAGATCTTGCAAGACGAGCCTGAGCGCGAGGCAGAGAGGCTCTTGCTAGGCCGTATCGTAAGTGATTTCTTGAATGCAGTGCCTGGACTTGAGAAGGCTCTTTCAAAATCACCCGAACCGTCGGCTAAAATCATCGCGTTCCCACGATTCCGATCTCGGAGAACGTAGGTTCTCTAAGCACAAACACCGTCGAGCTACCCATGCTCGACGGTTATTTTTTTCTATAGACGCGCTGCGTAATCTGTGATTAATTTGCATGAGAACAGGTGAGCTCTTCACAAAAGGAGATACCAATGAAAATCCTAGCATCAGGACTAGAAAACTCGACCCTGAAGTATCTTGAAAATCACGGCATTGTCTCTGAGATATCAAACATTTCTTGTCCAGAAGACCTGGATTGTTGGATTTCAAGCAATATGTACGACGTCGGAGTAATCCATCTCGAGAAATGCAGGATGAGTTACACAGCGATCTATCGACTACGTATCAAAAAGGTTGCGACTCCGATTGTCGGAATTTCATCGGAACCTCAAGTCGAGCTGTGGAAAGGCCTCCGGGCAACATTCTTAGAAAATGGCGGGGACGACTTGCTTCAAGAACCACTGAACGTTCGAGAACTAGTCGCTTCACTGCGTGTTATTTTGCGAAGAATAAAGAGTGGATCTATTGATATTCTTGAGCGCTACTGCGGCAGCGCAAGGCTTAGGGTCAATGTGACCAAGCAAATCGTGTATCTCAACGATACTAAAATGCATTTGACTCGCAGGGAGCAGGCTCTCTTGATACTCCTAGCATCGAATTCGGGCAGAGTGCTCTCAAGAGCGAACCTCATGTCACAGATGTATATGGGGGGTGTGGATGACGAGCCAGACCTTAAGATCATTGACGTCTTTATTAGTCATCTGCGAAAGAAGCTTGTAAGTATTCATCCGGACGCTATTAATTTCATTGAGACGGTGCGTGACCGAGGCTATCGATTGCGAGAGCAGACCGAAATGCTGCATTCATCCAATGAAGCTGCATGAACGAGAGCGAGCCGACCGAAAGGGCGGCTCTTTTTTATTCAACTCTTATTATCGTTGTGGCGTTAATGATGCCGTCCATGTCGTACTTCTGCCACATGTCGGTTGAAAGTTGAGTAGCGGGAACGACAATACCTTCAACACGCACTTTTGTTCCGGTAGGAAAGTCTACGGGATATTGTGCCATAAGCGATGTGTTAACTCCTAGATGGCCGTCACTTTGGTCAATTGCAATGCCAAGCGCACATTCGCCAGTAGTTTCACCTATACCAGGTTTAAGCGGCAGGCACTCCCAATATCCCACTACGGTTTGTCGTTGAGGAATTTGGCTGTATGCTCCTTTTTCGAGGTGCGTCACTATAAAACCATTGCCTCTTTTTTCAATTGTAAGAAAAATTGGATAAACGGCCGCAGGCTCAAGTGGCGTATCAGCATTCGTAATTTCAATAACGTTACCCAACACTCGGTATATGCCGGAGTTCTCAGGCTTAACATCAACGATCTCGATTCGATCGGGCCAAGGGCTTGATGTGTGCCGACCGGGAGGAAATTCCTGCCCACTTTGCCAACGGCCAATAAGCTCCGGTGATGCGTAGGCACTGTATTCGTTCGCAATCTGTGCGGAAACATCGTCGGCAAGCAGTGATACGTTTTTAAATTTGTTTCCAAATTCAGTTACGAACGCGCGAACTGCTTGGTCTTCGGTATTTGAAACGACCCCTGCAGAGGGCGGGGGTGCTTTGAAATAAAATAATGCACCGATTGCAACCGTGGCGACTAAAAGTATTGGAACAATTGTTTTGTAATACATAGGAAAACTATACCAGAGGAGACAAAATAAGATGCCCCCGTCGGTCGCGTCTAATTTCTATTAGGCCGTCTCGTTGTTTTTTATGACTGAATACAACCAGAGAATTACTGAGCCACGATACGTACATTGTCAACATTTGCATCTTCAGTCGAGTCTGACATCGTACCTTTGAACCGCAGTTTAAGCAGCCCACCTCCCTGCACAGAGACACTCACTGTACGCCATGAATTTTCAGGATCCTGATTCCCACGCAGACGAGCACGTTCAGTCCACGAAGAGCCTCCGTTTGTTGAGACGTCAAATGCAATATATTCACCAGAGTCTAAACCGCTTTCGATGTACCAGGAGAAGGTGATAGTTGCTTGTGTTGAGGTTGATAGATTAATCGACGGAGATATAAGCAGCGCATTATTAGCAGAGCCATCCACTTCTGCTGAGCGTATGCCATTGCTTGCTCGTTGAGTAGAAGAAGCCCAATCTTTTTGAGTGTCTTGAGTCCATAAAGAGATACCACTCTCAAACGAGTCAAAAAAGACCGTTGTCGGCCCCGAAGGAGGAAATACGTACTCATATGCTCCCATGTCATAACTTGCTCCTTGGGGTCTCGTAACACCATTCTTATCACTGGTTACTTGCAAAAGCGCTTGTCCTCCATTGATAGCTGGCGAGGAAGTTGCCAACGTAAAATCTTGCGTTGCAACACTTCTAAAGAGAGGGTCCGTACTTGTACCCTGAATATCGTATCCAAACGCTTGCCATTGCGTCCAAGTTTTTGGAACCCAATCTATGCTTCCAATCGTGCCATTTGGTGACCAGATGAGATTATTGTTGACTGCACTCTCCGAAAGCGGACCATTTTCAATAACGACGCCTTCTCCTTGTCCTGCAAAGCAAATATTATTCTTGAGCTGTGAATTTGGCGCTGAAATAAACCGGTAGCACCACCATGCTCCGTAGACTGTATTGTTCCACATGAGCGCTCTTCCACTGTACCCGGGTTCATTCCAATATGTGATACCTTGCTCATCACTTGTAGGCATGTGCACAACATTGTTGTAGATTGTGATCGTATCACTTGCGTCCTCAAGCCACATACCATGGTTGTGTAGGCCACCATTGGGATGAGAAAAAAAGTTGTTGCGAATAATGATATTGGTGTCTTGAAGCGATTGAAAACCATCGCTGTGCCCATACGAATCGCCATTTGAAATGGTAATGCGGTTACTATCAAATACAACTCCGTTATTGCCCGAAGACCACATCCCATCTGTTTGAGCTGTGGTGCTGGATGGAGTCGTGAATGTATTATTGCGAACAATAACAGGAGAAGTGCCCGACGAGTTGCGCACGTCATATCCGCGAGCAGTACCATTCGGAGGACCCATACCGGAGTAAACACTGTTGTTTTGGATAACAACGCCTTCGGTAGCATATTTCACGCTAATTCCAGTAATAGCAATATTTTGAATGTTGAGATTTTGAACAACTATATTGTCCCGAGCATAGAGCACAACCCCAATGCGTGAGTTCTCTCCATCGAGAATGACAGTACCATTGTGACCAGAATCTATTCCCTTAGTAATAGTCACAGGGCTTCCTGAAGAACCGCTTGTGCCTACAGAGAGAGTCTCATAGTAAATTTTTTCACTATTTCCTCCCGAAATGTAGAGTGTGTCATTGGGTCCAATTGAACTCCACACAATGTCACTGAAACTTTTCCATGCGCTCTCCCACGAGGCACCTGTACCTGATGTGCTAACAGCATTGTCAACATACCAGTTGGCAGCAAGTGCCGGTATTGCAGATAGAAGAAAAATTATACTGCCAATTATGAAAATGAAACCTGACCGTATTGCCGCTGAGCGAGACATAGCGTTAGAGAGTTAGTTGTAATCTGTCCTTTGCCTAATATGGCATTTTTTTCAAGTTTGAGTAAGCCTCGTGACCCTACGGGGAGTCGAGTCAAGCGCTCAAAAAATTGCCGTCGCGATTTTTCTCCGCCTGACCACGCTTTGGTAAAGTTTGTGGTCACAGATAATTCAATCGCCGTCGCGATTGAATTTCCGCGACCCGCACCCGACGGTATGACGATGCGTCACCTCGCGGTTTTGCAAGTGCAAAACATCGACCCTCACAAGGGAGACGGAGCGTCTTCCGGCTTCACAAACACACAAAAACCTGCAGCAGTGCAGGTTTATTGTGTCGTTTGTGACCCTACGGGGAGTCGAACCCCGATTTACGCCGTGAGAGGGCGCTGTCCTAGCCATTAGACGATAGGGCCAACTGCGTTGGCCATATAATCGTCACTTCGCTCGGAATCAAAAGTAAACTCTTGTTCTCTCGCTTCGCAAGATTATAGGGCCGTGAAGATAAAATACAACAAAAATCTCCCAAAATAAAGAGGTTTTGCGTGCCGGCGCGGCCTCTTTCAACGATGGATGCAACCGACCCAACAACAAGGTCGGCGCTTTCCTTCTTTGAGCTCAGTGCGCACTCTCTTTACATGGAGTCTTCTCGTTTCCGGTTTCTTGACGGAGATAGTCCAGCAGATCCACTCATTGCGCGCGAGCGGCGTAATATCCTCCCATGCTGCTAGCGCCACCCTGTCAGAAGTAAGAGCCTTTCGTAAATCTGCTGGCACTGTATGTACCACACCGGAAGCGATTTCTTGTTTGGACATAGGGTTATTGTGCCTCAAGCTTTGATACAGCTCCAGTACTAAATGGTTCCAATTCTGTCCCACTTGGGTCACAATAGTAGCAACAACGTGCCCTGCGGCACGTTTTGCACTTTTGTGACAGGCGCAGCGATGTTTTCTCAGCAGACAAAACCGCGAGGCGGGGGCTGCGTGCGAGTTTGGCCGTAGCCAAACTCGACATGTGGCTCACAAATTATGAAAAAGAAAAATGCCTCGGACAAAGTGCCCGAGACGATCATAGTGTGTCGCTTACTTGAAGCAATTATCGATCTCAGTCGAGAGCGAGAGCCGAGGCGCGATAATAACGAGTCGGTCACAAAATAAAAAGCCCCGGCGCGTGCAGAGGCTGAGAGGTTGCAAAATGTTACATGTGCCCGAAAAGTGCCAGAGCTCCCACTAATGAAAGCATAAACCATGAATAGACTATCCAACTAAAGTATAAGTACGATATCGTGTAAGCACTCGGGGATATCATCTCAACGTTGCCAAGCTTATGCGTGGGTTGAAATATTCTCCTGTATTGCGAGATCAATACTATCACGGAAAGAACTAGCCACACCAAAAGGATCAGAATGATTTCTATTGTGGTCATCGTACTATCTCCCAGAGTTTTGCCTAAAAAATTTATACCGCATGTGTGCTGAATTGTACATGTAGTGAAAATAGACTAGAAGACTCTGCCTTTTTCACACAAAAAATTAATTATATTCAAAACAAAAACCGGCACCTAGAAAGGTGCCGGCAAGGGAAGTTTTTGCATCTCAAGCTCAGGAATAAGAGATCCGTTGTGCATCCGCAAGCGCGGGCTTGCAAAGCGCCTCCCGGTATCTCTAAATCCGAGACAACTATAAAACGCAATTGCTTTAGCGTTGTACACGGCTGCGCACACCGCTGTGCGCTTGAAGCTACCCAAGTAGCGCTGGCTCGCAATCCAGAGTTGTGTGCCAATGCGAAGGCGATGGTAAGAGGGATGTACATACATCGCATTGAGAAAATTTTGTACTTCGCACTGCGAGACTCTGCACACACCGACGATCATGTCGCCGCGTCTTGCTACCAGAGTTTTCTGGTATTTTGAATTTTCTTCAAGTTCTCTCTGCCGACGTGCGATTTCTCGCGGCATGAAGCGCCTGCTGAAGCGATACTCGATGTCATCCCGAGTGATGCCGTGTTCTTTGTTTGGGTATACGTCGAGCCATCCGTGATAGATGACTTCTGTAATGCCTACCACATCCTCCGGTGTTGCTGCTGCAATCTGCAGTCTTTGCGTCATGTTCATCTATGCCTCTTAGTTGAACTCCCTGCAATAACATGACACTTCTGTTTAATATTGTCAAAATAACATCCCCGCAGACTAATAATCTACGGGGATAGTGTCATGAAAATCTACTTCAAGGTTGAAGATATAGCGACAAGGAAACACAACTGTTGGCCTAATTGGAAATAAAAATGTTGCGTTTTCTACTTGATCCACTATTGTCGGGGTGGCGCATATTCTCCACACCGCATGAGAAAGTTCATTTACTCCCAGTGGGGCAATCACAGGCCGCTCCGCTCTTTCAAACGGATTACCCGAGCTTGCTGCCTCCTCGCTAAGAATAAATACAAGAGCTACGTAGATACACATTTTCTGCATGGCGCGCTCCTATTTAAACGGCACTCTGTAGTATAGAGTAATACTCACTATGATTGACGTCAAAAAGGCGCTTAAACATCTCGCCAATGACAAAACGCTTTTCGATGCTATTCGTTATTTAGAAATTCCGACATTTGAGCGGAAGAACTCGCATGCACGCACGCCATTTCATGCACTTGCCGAATCGATTGTTTACCAGCAGCTCGCGGGGAAGGCGGCAGAGACTATTTTTAATCGAGTGCTGGCACTTTTTCCTAACAAAAAGTTGACGCCGCAGCATCTCTTGAAGCTCAGCGATGCACAGTTACGTGGCGCGGGGCTCTCAGGGCAAAAAATGTCGTATATGCGTGATCTCGCACAAAAATTTCTTGACGGAACCATTGATGAAAAAAATTTACATCGCTGGCCGGATGAAAAAATTCGCGAGCATCTCATATCGGTGAAGGGGATAGGACGCTGGACTGCTGACATGTTCCTTATTTTTTATCTGCACCGCCCCGATGTGTTTCCTTCTGGTGATCTCGGCATTCAAAAAGGATTTCAAAAGCTCTATGCCATGAAAAAATTGCCAACGGCGCGCCAGATGGAGAGGGTAGCAGCTACCTGGAGCCCATGGAGGACAGTCGCGTCGAGATACTTATGGAATTTACAAGACCAAAAAGGCGAAATACTCTTACCCGAGTTTTTCG
>DASPJS010000021.1:0-8214 GCA_035628495.1 Minisyncoccota bacterium | reverse complement strand
TTCCGGCACACCTTCGTCAATGAGACGACCTGCACCACGGATGTTGAACGCGAGTTCTTTTTCAAGTAGTCGCCCAATTACGAATGGACGGAAAAGCTCAAGAGCCATGTGCTTCGGCAGACCGCACTGATTGAGCTTGAGCTCTGGACCAACGACGATCACTGAGCGGCCCGAGTAGTCGACACGCTTACCAAGTAGGTTCTGGCGGAAGAGGCCGTGCTTGCCCTTGAGGTTGTCAGAAAGTGATTTAAGCGGTCGCTGGCGTGCCTGCATGGTTGCAGAGTATGCGGCGCCGCCGTGGCGGATCGAGTTGTCGATAAGTGCGTCGACTGCCTCCTGAAGAATGCGCTTCTCGTTTCTAAGAATCACATCCGGTGCATGGATCTCGAGAAGTTTCTTGAGGCGGTTATTGCGGTTGATGACGCGTCGGTAGAGGTCGTTGACGTCAGACGTTGCGTGGCGGCCTCCCTCGAGCGCTACCATAGGGCGCAAGCCTGGCGGAATAACCGGAATGCGCGTAAGGAACATCCACTCTGGGCGGATACTTGCTCGGCCCATTGCGCGTAGTGCTGAGAGGCGCTTGCTGAGCTTTTCGCGCTCTGCGGCACCCGCATCTAGAAGTGCGGTCTGCGTCTCTTCAATAAGTTGTTTGACGTTGAGTTCTTTGCAGAGGTTGTAAATCGCTTCCGCGCCGATGCCAGCTTCAAACATCGCTCCGTATTTAATAGCGTAGCGGTGGTAGCGAGGCTCGTCGAGCACAGCGCCGACTTCAATAGACTCAATGTCGTGCTTAGCCTCGAGAAAGAGCTCTTTCATCTTGTCCTTGCTCTTCTCGTCTTGGAGATTTTTGAGTTTTGATTTGTATTCGACTTCAAGCTCTGACATGATACGCTCTTTTTCTGATTTATGAACTGCGTTGACGATATAGCCGGCAAAGTACACAACCTTTTCAAGCTCACCAGCAGATATACCAAGAATCATCGCAAGGCGAGATGGAATGGCGCGCAAGAACCATACGTGTGCGACTGGCACAGCGAGGTCCACGTGGCCCATGCGCTCACGGCGTACAATTGCGCGCGTAATTTCGACGCCGCATTTCTCGCAGATGATACCCTTGTAGCGAATGCCGCGATATTTACCGCAGTAGCATTCGTAATCTTTTTCCGGACCGAAGATTTTTTCATCAAAGAGGGAATTCTTCTCCGGCCGCTGGGTGCGATAGTTAATAGTTTCAGGCTTGGTGACTTCTCCGTGGGACCACTCGAGAATTCGCTCTGGCGATGCCGGGCGGATGCGTACTGCGTCAAAGTCAGATACTTCTGCTCCAGGCGTTTTCTTTATGCCGCGAATCGCTTCGCCATGGCGCATGAGCTCAACATCGAGCGCGAGACCTCGAAGCGTGTGGAGAAGCACATTAAATGATGCGGGTGCGTAGTGATGTGAAATGCGCTCGCCGCGAACAATCGCGTCAAATGCCGCCGAGCGGCCCTGAATATCGTCAGATTTTACCGTAAGCATTTCGCGTAGCGTATAGGCCGCGCCATATCCGAGGAGCGCCCACACTTCCATTTCTCCGAATCGCTGACCGCCGCCTTGTGCTTTACCTCCAAGTGGCTGCTGGGTGATGAGTGAATACGGACCAATCGAGCGCATATGAATTTTGTCGGCCACCATGTGGTGGAGCTTGAGGATATACATATAGCCCACTGCGATATCCTGCTCGAACTGCTCTCCCGTGCGTCCATCAAAAAGCTTCATCTTGCCTGTATCGCTAAATCCAGCTTTTTTAAGCTCCTCGCGAATCTCATCTTCTGTGGCACCTGCAAACGGTGGGCAGATTGCTTGATAGTTGAGGGTATTGGCAGCAAGACCAAGGTGAAGCTCGAGAATCTGACCAAGGTTCATGCGTGACGGCACGCCGAGCGGTGTGAGGATCACATCTACCGGTCTGCCATCTGCCATGTACGGCATGTCTTCTTCAGGAAGGATTCGAGAAATAACACCCTTGTTACCGTGGCGGCCGGCGAGCTTGTCGCCCACAGACACTGCACGCAACTGTGCTACCTCAATATGGATGCGCTTAATTATGCCGGACTCGAGCGCGTTTCCTGCCTCACGAGAAAATACTTTTACGCCAATGATGCGGCCGCGCTTGCCGTTTTCCATGCGCAGAGACGAGTCTTTTACGTCGCGCGCTTTATCGCCGAAGATAGATCGTAGAAGTCTTTCTTCAGGAGTGAGCTGTGTCTCGCCTTTTGGTGTGATTTTACCTACTAGAATATCGCCGGGACGCACTTCTGATCCAACACGAATAACACCATCCTCGTCTAGATTGCGCAGTTTTACTTCAGATACGTTTGGAATGTCATGGGTCGTCTCTTCCGGACCAAGCTTCGTGTCGCGAACATTGCAGACGAACTCTTCAATATGAATAGAGGAGAATTTTGAATCTTTAACGAGACGCTCAGAAATAATAATTGCGTCTTCGTAGTTTGCTCCCGACCAGCACATAAATGCGACAAGCGCGTTCTGTCCAAGTGCAATCTGGCCTTGATCAGACGTAGAGGTATCCGCAAGGAGATCTCCTTTCTTTACTTTGTCACCAACCGAAACTGATGGGCGCTGGTGAAATGCGGTGAAACCATTTGTACGAACAAAATTCACAAGCGGATATTCGGTCTCCTTGCCCTTTGCGTTCTTTACCTTAACCATGCGGCCGTCTGATACGCTCACGACACCATCCTCTTTTGCGTAGTGGAGGCGTCCTGTGTCTTTTGCAGCACGTGCCTCAATACCAGTTCCGACAAGCGGTGCTTCAGGAGTGATGCACGGCGTTGCCTGTTTTTGCATGTTCGAACCCATGAGCGCTCGGTTTGCATCGTCGTGTTCAAGGAATGGGATCATTGAGGTTGCAATCGAGAATGGCTGCTCAGGAGCGACATCGATGTAGCCAACTTCGTCTCTCGGTACACGCGTAGGAGAGCCGTTTTGGCGCACTTCAACTGTGTCCTCGGCAATCTTGCCATCTTTATCTATGTCAGTTGCTGCGTGTGCAATCGATTCCTTCTCTTCCTCTGCGGCGTTGAGATAGACAATTTCATTGGTGACTTTGCCGTTCACTACTTTCACATAGGGCGTCTCGATCATGCCGAACTCGTTGAGTCGAGCGAAGTTTGAGAGACGCAAAATGAGACCGATGTTTGGGCCTTCTGGTGTTTGAATAGGACAAAGGCGCCCGTAGTGAGAAGGATGTACGTCGCGCACTTCAAATCCGGCCCGTTCGCGGGTAAGACCGCCAGGACCGAGTGCCGAAAGTGTACGTAGGTGCTCGAGCTCTTCAAGCGCATTGGTTTGCTGCATGAATTGCGAAAGCTGGTTTGTAGTGAAAAATTCTTTAATGCGCGCTTGTAGCGGGCGAGGGTTTACGAATTGGACAGGCATCGTGGCATCCGCATCAATCGTCGACATCCTATCCTGGATGTTTCGCTTCATGTGAGTAAGGCCTACACGCAGTCTCGACTGAAGCATTTCGCCGACATAGCGCACTCGGCGACTTCCGAGATGATCGATGTTGTCCTCCATCGCATTAGGATCACTCTCAAGCGCAATAACGTGCTTAATAACGATCACAACGTCATCAAGAGAAAGCGTCTTTCGTGTCAGCTCTCCTTCGTCGAGTGATTTAGTAAAACGCTGATTAAAACGGAAGCGACCTACACGAGAAAGATCGTAGCGCTCTTCACTAAATATAGAGTCGATATATTCTTTTGCGTTTGCTGCCGTAGCCAAATCTCCGTCGCGAAGGCGCTTATGGATCTCAATATAGGCCTCATCAAGGCTCTTTGCTGGGTCGCTTTCGATAGCCGTTTCGATCCAGCGTTTTTCATTCGCACTGCCTGAAAACAGGGAGCGCAAATCGCTGTCATAGTGAGCGCCCAGTACTCGAAGGAGAGATGTCGCCGGAAACTTGCGTTTTCGGTCTATGCGGACTGAAATTTCCTCGTTTGCACCCGCTTCAATTTCAATCCAGGCACCACGTGCTGGAATAATTTTTGCACCAAATGTCTTTTGCCTTTTATTTCGTCAGCTGTAAAAAATACGCCGTAGGATCGGGCGAGCTGCGGGACAATAACACGCTCCACACCATTAATAATGAACGAGCCGTGATCAGTCATGACAGGAAAGTCAGCAAGGAAAATTTCTTGCTCTTTCTCGGAGCCGGTTGCTTTGTTTTTAAGCTTTACAATGGCGCGTAGCGGAATATCGAGCGTCATTTTCTGCGCCTTTGCATAGTGCTCGTCATACTTGGCTTCACCAATTTCGATTTTTACGAATTCAAGATCAAATTTCTTTCCCGAGTAGTCCTTTATAGGAGTAAATTCCTTAAACGTCTCCTTGACTCCAGTTTTGAGGAGCCAATTGAACGAATCGAGCTGAGCCTCCACTAGATTTGGAGTCTCGACTGAGGGAGCGCGGAAACGGGAGAAGAATTTTTGTTCACGCATGTGTCACTTAATTACTTAGAGCCCTAATAATTGGAGTAAAAACGGCTGACCTTAAACTGTTATGAAAATCAACCCGAGATATCCACAGTCACTAAACACGAAAAGAGCGGGCGCTCATAAGCCCCCTGCCTCGATTTCTCGAGCACGTTAGGTGGTTACTCCTACCACTGTATGTTGTATCGAAACCCCGCTTCTCGATACTCAATCTCCTGCCCCGCTTTGGTTTCAGTAATCAATATATACCTCTCCTATATATAGTCAAGTAACGCTGCCGTACTACTGTGGACGGCTCAGTCGCTTACCTTTCCAGACTGCTTGCTTGGCATGATGACCGGAAAGTAGCACCTTCGGGACTCGGTACTTCTTTCCCTTAATCTTGAGGATTTCGGGGCGGGTATAGACGTCATGAGAGGCAACCCTACCCTCCTCGAGCGATTCTATCTTACCGAGGACTCCTTTAATTTGCCGTGCCGTGGCGTCAACGACAGCCATTGCTGGCACTTCTCCGCCGGTGAGTATATATGGACCAATCGAAATCTCCTGCGCTTTGAGCACTTTTTTAGCTCGGGCATCGATACCTTCGTAGCGCCCACAAACGATGATGATGTCCTTGAATTTACTGAGCGCCTTTGCCATCGAATTAGTAAATGGTTTGCCTCCAGCGGACGTAATTATCACTTTTGGCTTGATGGGGTGATATATCACCCCACCTCTTTTTCTTGATGAGATTTTCTTCAAGACACTCTCAACCGCTTTTATGACGGGCTCTGCGCGCAAGACCATACCGGGGCCGCCGCCATATGGACGCTCATCGACTTTATTCCATTTGTTTCCGGCAAAATCTCGCAATTGATATGTCTTAACGTTGAAAATTTTTTCTTTCTGCGCACGCCCTAAAATAGACGCGCTCGTGTACGCCTCAACAACTTCAGGAAAAAGAGTTATTACGTGGAATGTCACACATGCACAATGCCACAGAAATTACACAAAAGCAAAACCGCCCCAGAGAGGCGGCCTTGCGAAAATTTGCTTAGTTCTAAAATTTACCTAGGTCATCCATCGCCTCATCCACTGACTTCATTGCTGGCGATGCGGGCGCTTCGTGGCTACCATCCCAATCACTACCTTCCGAGCGGCGCTCGCTTCCGGGCGGCTCATTGATTTTGAGATTCACGCGGGCATTATGCTTCATTCCGACGACGCGAAGAAGCGTTCTGATAGCCTTTGCCGTATTTCCTGAGCGTCCAATGACTTTGCCCATATCTTCTGGGTGCAGATCGAGCATAAGGAGCACTCCCATTTCATCAACTGAGCGTCCTATTTTTACTGCTTCTGGGTGTTCGACTAATCCTTTGACGACGAACTCTAAAAACTCCTGATCTCTTTCTGCCATGTGCTGTATATTTAATTTCTAAACTGACTTACGTAATTATATCAGAGGATTTTCTTTGCAACCGTCTATTCCCCACCGCTTACGCCTCCATCTCCTCGTGCACTCGCGTCTGCACCTGTATCTGCAGGGGTCGTTTCAGCTTCGATTTGAGCTTCTGGTTCATTTGCTACACTCGTAACTGCTGCCGTAGCCGCTACAGCCGCTGCGCCCGCATCTCCTGCCGGCTCTTCTTTCTTCGGAGGCGATTTACGTGGAAGAACGTTTATTTTCTTCGCATCAATAACCTTCTGATTCACTAATATATTGTGTACCGTGTCAGAAACTGTTGCGCCTACTCCCATCCAGTATTTAATGCGATCTGCTTTGAGTTCAACACGGTCAGTGCGGGCATCATAGGAGCCGAGCATTTCTTTGTAGCTGCCAGTTTTAGCCGCGCGCTTACTTTCAACCAAAATAACCCGAAAACTCGGGTCATTCTTGCGGCCTCGGCGCTGTAATCTGATTGTTAACACGCCCTACACATTAGCAGAGAATTTTCCTCAGGTCAATATTTCCCTCCTATTTAAATTCCAGCGTCGCGACAATTTTCGATAGCCATGCGTCAAGAGATTTGGGAGCCGTTATCTCATATAGCCAGCCGTTCTTAATAAACCAAAATTCTCTCGTCTCACCCAAAATCTCATGTTCACTATAAAATGCTGCACCAACGGCATTGTCGATAGTAACGTCCGTTAAGCCTTTTCTTATTCCCGAAGGAATATCTTGTCTAAATCGCTCCTCGGAAACCTGAGACTCGTTATAAGGAATAATAAAAATTTGAAAGCCTTCACCCTTTTCAACATTTTCAAAGATAACCGTCATTGCGCTTCCTCCTTCCTCAAATTCTTTAACCGCGAGATCTTTTGGATATTGAAGTGAAAAATGATGCGTGGCGCTTCTATACTCTCGGGTATTACCTGAAACTGGAGGATGCTCTGAAGTTGAAGCTTGAGGTGCTGAGATTGCAGACGCTGCCGATTGAGGTTCGCCATCCCCTCTATATATATAGAATGCTGCGGCTCCCGTTATGAGTGCCGCAATAACGATTGAAGGATAGATAGATCGTTGCATACTACCGTTTCTGGTGAAGTATAATTTTCCCACTTATAAGTTTAATCTTATAACCTTCAAAAAGTCGTAATTTACGTGTCGGCGCTGTATCAGAACCAGCCGTAAAATTTGCAATGCTTCCGTAACCAGTTCCTGCAGAATTTGTTGCATATGCACGGAAATAGTATATTGTTCCAGAAATAAGGCCGCTAACTTGTTTACCAAAAGCACCAGTGCCAAAACTTCCGCTCTCTGTTGTCGTGGCAAATACTGTCGAAAGTGATGAATCGGTTCCCCACGCAAAGCCACGCACGGTGGCGTTTGAACCGCCTGTGGCAGTGATGTTGCCGCCCAGAGTCGCCCCAGTGATACCGCTTGCAGAGCCCGTGGTAACAGTTGGCGCCACCACACACCCTTGGTCATTAATATATTCGGTAATGATAATTTGGCCATTGGCACCATTACCGTGTAAGTTTTCGCCGCCGCCACCACCACCACCAGGCGCACCTCCGTTACCGCCTTCATCTGCTTGATCTCCACCTCCTCCTCCACCACCACCATTTGCGTTTGCGGTACCATTTCCTCCTGGCGGAGCTGTAGTGCCGTTGCTATCTCCTAGCCCCCCAGCTCCACCATTAGTACTTGTACCCCCCGTTGGTGTACCACCCGCAGTACCTCCGTTACCGCCTCCACCACCACCACCTTGCGTAGCGTCAGCGTCGCCACCTGCACCACCATCTCCATGCGGCCCGGCTGCTCCGCCGCCGCCGCCGCCCGCGTCGTCACCACCATTACCCGATCCTCCAACACCTCCGTTTCTGGTCACATCGCCTGTTGACGCCGAAGCAAGACCAGCTGCACCTTCGCCTGTAGTAGCAGATGTGCCTCCACCACCTGCATCTGCAACAACAACTGTCCCGTCAAAAGTGCTGTTCGTGCCAGCTTCTCCGGATGTGTCTCCCCCAAGCCCGACAACAAGAGTGTATGAATTGCCAATGACAAGATTCGTCAACGTAGATGAGGCAAAAGCTCCGCCTCCACCACCTGCACCGCCACCGCTGTTACCTCCATCAAAACCTGCGCCGCCTGCGCCCCATGCCGCCACATCGGTTTGGCATGCATTAGTTGATACTTTGTACGAGAATGTACCCGCAGTGGAATATGTAGTCGACGAAGCTGTTATTGCGGCACGCGCTATTTGAACCTCGGGCGGAAATTGTATCGAGA
>DASPJS010000020.1:0-5428 GCA_035628495.1 Minisyncoccota bacterium | reverse complement strand
CGAGTGAAAGAACAGTTACATTACTCGGAAGATCGTGTGCACCTTCACGCAGGCAGATTACTATTACTTTTTCGCAGTGTTTTGCGATTTCCTCTATCCATCGATGAAAGAAACCTAGAATTGGATCTTCAACATCCAAGGTTTGAGTCGTGATAAGCAGTCTCATATTCTAGCGAAGCATTCTATTGCGTCCTTTGTACTATACGGCCAACTGCCCCTTCTCCATATACACTCCTGAGGAGTTCAATGTCTTTGCCGGTGCCCGCGAGAAGCTCAACGTTTTTCTCTACAATCGCTTCAAGAACTTTTCTACCAAATGGGTCACCCACTTGCGAATCATAAAGGCGGCGAAATGCTTCGAAGTCTTTTATAAAACAGTGTCCGCCTGCGCCGCGCCCCGGTTTTGCTCCCGGATGACCGCTCTTGTGGACGGGATCGAGATGTGAGCGGCCTATGCGTGGGTCTGCAGCAACAGCTTCACGCACTGCATCGTAATTAACGCCAAGGCTCTGTGCAAGATCGTATACCAAATTTACGTACACGACCTTGACTGTAAGCATAGTGTTGTTGATGTATTTGATGAGTTCGGATTCGACAGATGTACAAATTTGCTCAAATGGTGCAGGCGGCAGTACTCTAAGCACACTTTTTGCTCGCTCGCGCAACTCAGGAGTATCTAGGGAGACTCCGACGATGTTTCTGGTGGGATGTGCGGCATCATACGCAGCAGTGGCTTCGGTGAGAAATTCAGGTGAATGCATGACTACTATATCCGGATACTGCTTTTGTATGCTCTGTGTAGTTCCCGGAATAACGGTTGATTTAATTACCGCCACTCTTCCCTCACCTACAAGACCAACAGCTTCTCGCACAATACTGTCATCAAAACCCTCAGGTGTCGTTGGAGTTGGCACAGCGATAAAAACTATGTCGCACTCCCGAATACGATCTTTGTTTCCGATGTATTGCGCCTCAAGCGCATAGCGAACTACCGGATATCCACGCCGCTCGAAATCGTCTGCGTAATTTTTACCAATAAATCCTTGGCCGATAAATCCGATCATTGGCTTTTCTTCCGATTTTCTCTCCTCGCGAATAGCAGATCCAGAGCTTGATACTTGGCATGTGGCCATTTGGGCGTACCACTGGTCGCGATATTCGATTTCTGATGGTATTGAAAACGCACTGTGCCCGCGAATACCGGAGTAAAGTGCCTCGGTTGCTATTTCTGCAAGATCTGAGCGTTGTGCAATTATTGCTCCTGCATCTCGTGCAATACCGATATCAAATGCAACAACGGGACACCCGGAGATAAGCGCTTCAACAATGACCATCCCATATCCCTCGTAGCGTGACGTAAGAAGCAGGAGATCGGCGATTTTATAGTATGGCGCCGGATTATCCGCTCCTTCAAAAATGACATGCTTCTCTAACCCGAGACGGTGCACCAGCGCCTCAAGTGGCGCGCGCTGCGAGCCGTCTCCTATAATGACGAGGCCCGCGCGAGGAATCTTCTCAACTATGTCTTTCATCGCCTCAATGGCAATGCCGACATCTTTTTCGGGCTCGAGCCTCGAGACCACAAGAACTATTTTTTCAAATTGAGGAAAACGCTCACGACGATTTAGCGGCGTTGCGCGCTTGATCGCCTCAGCGTCGACAAACACTGGAAGCACAGAAATAGGCGCGCGTATATTGCGCTCAACAAGAGAGTCCTTGATGCGATTTGATACCACGCGGATACAATCCGCGCGAGAGAGAATAAATCGACCGAGCATAGACTGCAAGCGATTACTTGTTTTGTGCGCGATGAAATTGGGACTAAAGAGATCCGTGTGAACTTGCACATGGAATTTCGCTCTGCGTAGGCGAGCAATAATCCATCCCAAGAGTCCAATAAGAAAAGGATCCTGCACTGAGACGATGTCAGGCCTGCCTATACGCATGCCTGCGGCAAGTGTGCGCAAAAATCCTGCAACTTTCCCCAGCCCAAACCCTCGAGCTGCAGCATTTCCCGCAAGCGCTATAAGCGCTCCAGGGCCGTGCGGGACAATGACATCAAGCCGCTCGACAGTCTGTGCTTGCATACGAAAACGGCGCGCTACGGCGCTACCTTCAGTAAAAACTGTATGGTCTGTGGAAAGGGTAAGTACTCGCATGTACCTTATTACAACAAGGAATATTGCTCCTCGGTACCTTGACAATCAGGTACAATTATATTATCATTACTGCAGGTGAACCGCAAATACGGAGATGCGAGATGGCCAAGTCCCCCATCAAAGCGTTACTGATTGATATTGAGTCTTTAGTGCGCCATGAGCGTTTCAAAGCGATGGAGAGACTAGCAGAGTTCAGTAATAATTCTGCCGCTCACATTGCAGAAGTGATTTATCGAGAGAAAAATTCTTTGGCAGATCGTTTCGAAAAAGGTGAACTGTCGCCGCAGGATTTCTACTTTCGTGTGCGTGATGCGGCTGGCCTCAATCGAGATATCACATTTGAAATGTTTTGCCACATTTGGAGTACAGCATATACGGACTATCTGCCTATTGCCGCTCTTCTCAGTCAAGTGAAAGACGATATTCGGCAGAAAATGATTCTTTGCACTAATATTGACCCCATATCATGGAACTTTATAAAGGAATTTTCCGTCTTCAAGATGCATTTCCCCGAAGAAAACATTGTTCGCTCTTATGAAGTTGGGTCACTCAAGCCAAACAGGCGCATATACATTGAAGCGCTGCGCAGAGCAGGACTTGGTGAAAAAGAAATGTTTAAATCACTTTCCATTGAAGGCAATGCATCGTTCCAAATCTCGTACATTGCAAAGGGTGGAAGATCAGAACTCTTCAATTGTGCCTGGGCACTTCCCCACGAACTAGGCAACGTATTGTACAGACTAGGTTTATTGAAGTAACGACAAGAGCCGTCCACTGGACGGCTCTCTTTATTTGAGAACTCGTGCAAATACTTTCTCGCGCATATCTCTTGCAACGAGATCCCAGCTATAATTTTTTGAGACCAGCGTGTATGCATTATCTGTCACTCGCTTAGCCTCCTCTGGATTATCCAAAATGGTTCGAACTGCATCAGCAATCTGCTGCGGTGAATCGGTATCTACTACCCATCCAGTTGCATCTTGGCCAGGATTTCTCTTCGAATCAAAAAGAAAATCGCTAATGCCGCCCTCATGAGTGGCGACTACAGGAATTCTTGCTGCCATCGCTTCTATTAGAGAATTACCCATTCCTTCAGAGCGAGACGGACGCACAAATATGTCAGAAATACTGAGATACTTTGGAATTCTAAAATGTTTGATATGTCCCAGAAATTTGGTGCGATTTGCCACGCCGAGCTTCTTTGCGAGCAAACGTAGCGCTCCTTCCTCAGACCCACTCCCCAAGATAAGAAAATGCACATGGGACGGAAGTAGAGCAAGCGCTCTAATTACATCATCGAGCGCATTTTTGCCCACAAGGCGCGATGTAGTGATGAGATATACGTCGCCTTCTTTTTTCCCTAGCGTCGTCGCTATATCTGCAATGTTGCTTGGTGAAGTTTCTCTTGAAAAATGAGTGACGTCTACGCCATTAGGAATCACTACTACAGGCCCGCGATATCCAAGTTGTTCAGGCCACGCAGCTAAGAATGTTGAAATCGTTTGAATCACCTGAGCTTTGCGAAACCCAGCTCGTAATAGAGGGCGCACTGGACGAATAATGAGACGCTCAAAAACACGCCTGAAAGGATCCCCTTCTTGAAGTGAGAGCACATAGGGAATCCGAACCCCTCCTATGCGCATAAGCATGATGGGAAAGAGCATGTAGCTCATCATTGCCCAGAGCCCATGAAAGTGCTGCGCGCGATGAAGCGCAAGGCCTCTGAGTGTAGCGCGCGGCACAAATAGAATTTTTGAAATATACGTCCTACCTCCGCCTACTCTATGTACAATTACGTTCCCGATTTTCTCTTGAGACAATTCAGAGCGCAAAAAGCGCATGGTGACCATATGAAATTCAATATCCTTAATACGATCGGTTATTTCTTTTATGGCGATTTCTGCGCCTCCCACGTGTGGATAATACGCGAGAGAAAAGATAAGAATTTTTTTCATTGTAGGGCAGCGATGTAATCCTTAAGTCGACGATATGCCTTCCAACCAAACTCTCGCTGCGCTTTTGAATAATCAACTTTGGTGTCGAGTCGGTTCCCTTTGCGATTGGGAATCATCTCAATGGGCCCGCCAAACATCTGCGCCACCTCAAGAATCGTAAATGACTCTTCGCTTCCGAGACCATATTCGTCTCCTTGTCCCCGCTCTCCAACAAGCAATAGGCCGTCGACAATATCATCAACGTGTGTGAAGTGTCTACGTTGCGTACCCGGCTCGCGCACCGTGAGCGGTTTGCCTTCGCGCCTGAGCCGCTCAAAGATTGCTGTTACCGTGCCGTATTTTCCCGAGAGCTCGCGCGGACCATACACGTTATAAAAATAGGTAATGGCGTAGGGCAAACCAAACCATGCGCCATAATTCTTAACAAGATCTGTGTTGGTGGCCTTAGTCCACGCATAAGGACTTTGGTCCCGTCCGGCTCCATTGTCGGCATATTTTGTTGAAGAGCCTGCATACACAATTTTGGCAGAACGCTTGCGGCAGTATTCAAGCACTGCGTGCGTACCGATCATGTTGTATTCCCACACGAGCGGAATGTCATTAAAACTCTCTTCGGTGCGAGAATATTCACCCAAATGAAATACGAGATCGGGCGCTTCGGGCACAAGCTTTTCAACATCTTTAGTAGATCCTTCGCGATACTCAACACCCTCGACATGATTTTCCTTGAGACCAGTAAAATAGTTATCGAGAGAAATAACCCGGTGTCCCTCCCCTTTGAGGCGAGCGCACAATGTTGTACCGACAAAGCCAGCTCCGCCGGTTACAAGTATTACTTTGCTTTTTTCATTCATAACACTTCTACAGTATCCCTGTATTACTCGAGAATTTCAAACTCATCTGCAATTGATTTAGTTTCCGCGTAGCCCCTGCGAGATGAACGCGCATACACCGAACCCGCAACACCAATTCCTGCAATTGCGGCCACTCCAAGGAGATAGAAATACAATGAGAAATCAGTTTCGCTGTTTTCGTTCGCCTGAGGTGTGGAGGTTCTTGATGTAGTTTTTTCAAGCTGCTTTGTAGAAGACGCCCGAGTTGATTTCTGTGCTGATGGAGACGGTGCGGGGCGCGGCACCGGTTTTATTTCCCCACCAAATAGTCCGGGAGTTGGCAGTCCTGATACATACGATTCTCCTGTACGCTGAAGTGAGCCTGAGTCGCCTTTCCCGCCGAGAGCCGATGTGTACGAAGTGGAATCTTCAATTGCGAGCGAAGCATTTTTTATTGCGATCGATTCTCCATTATTTGAAA
>DASPJS010000019.1:0-6828 GCA_035628495.1 Minisyncoccota bacterium | reverse complement strand
CGGCAACGGCAAAGCAGTACTTGGAGAGATTCCTGGCCTATTTTTTCTAATGGTAAGCCTTCTTGCGCTTATAAACCTAGAGAAAACGCAATTTAGGGAATGGCGCGGGTATGTATTTGTCGGACTTACTGCAGGCCTATGCGCAGTAACAAAACCTTTCTTTTTGCTTTTCCTTGGAGCGCTGGGTATCACTCTCCTCATCAAATGGAGAAGTATTTCACTCAACTGGAGCGGAGTCGCAGCAGGAATAGTAGCGCTGCTTGTTCCTGTCGTTGTGTGGGTCTTTCTCCAGTTTGGGAATGATACTTCGCTTTCACATATTCTTTCTGATTACGCAAATCCTTATTCTGTCGATCTTGCTACACAGGTCTTAGAAAATACAAAGCGATTGGTAACCGAAACAACACCACTCTACACTCTTCTCCTGATAGTAGTGTGGAGTGTATCGCTACTGATTCGAAAGAAAAAGGATATTTCAAGTGCGGAAATCGCGGGCTACGTATTTTCCATACTCGCCATTTTGTCGTATTTAAGGCTTGAGGGGTGGTATCGGTATCTCTTTCCAGCAACAACTATAGCGCTCGTATTTTTCCCCGCAGCATTGCAAAACATATATACCTACGTCTCGACGAGACTAACTCAACTGACGCAACTATCATGGCTGCCGCTTGCAGTAATACTTGCGCTTTCACTCGGTCAATTCTATGAATCGACAGTAACATCATACGTTGCTCAGTCATACACGAGCACCAGAACGCGCGATGTCGCACAAGCATTTTCTGTTATTGATCCAAATAAAACGCTTTACTTCTACAATACGCCAGAGCTGATAATATTCTCGCCCTCAAAAAATTATTACCAATATCTCTCCCCTTTACCAAAAGTAATAATAGGGGAAGACTCTCTCTCCTCCCTTAAAAGTGGTGTGGTCGATATGGTGTTTGTGCATTCTGATGTATTTGAGCAAAATTCTTCGTTATTCGAGTCTTATAAGCTTTCTGAAACAATCGACCGATATATTTTGTTACAAAGGAAGTAATTGTGCTATACAAAGCGCATGAAAATCGTTGTTATTATCCCTACCTATAACGAAGCAGGCGCCATTGGTTCGCTGCTCCACGATCTTGCTAACACGTTTTCTCAAGCGCCTGAACATGATTGGCATGTGCTTGTTGTGGATGGCGCGTCCACTGATGGCACACGAGACGTGGTGCGAAAATTCATGGAACGCCATCCAAACGTGCATCTTCTCGAAGAACCTCTAAAGCGCGGATTAGCGTCGGCATACCTCTCCGGTATGGCACATGCCACACATGCGCTTAAAGCTGATGCATATGTTGAATTTGATGGAGATGGCCAGCATGATCCCAAATATTTGCTTCCCATGGCGCGAGCACTCGCGGGCGGCGCTGATTACGTCATTGGCTCTCGGTATGTTCCGGGCGGAAGTGTTCCCCATGAATGGGCGCTGTACAACAAATTGCTGAGCCGTCTCGGAAGCCTTTACAGCCGACTTCTCCTTGAGCTGCCTGTGCATGACGTTACGTCAGGACTCAAAATGACCCGCGTGGATGGGTTCGCTGACAAACTTCCGCAGCGCCTTGAAGACCTTCTTACGCGATATTATGCATACAAAATACAATTTCTTGCTCGTATGGTTGAACTCGGCGCAAAAATTGAAGAAGTGCCAATTGCATTTCGATATCGAGAACACGGCACATCAAAAAGCACGTGGCGCGACATCATTCAGTCCCTCAAGGTAACAGCCATTATTCGTCTAAAAACAATTAGGCAATGGCGCCTGCTACGCGTGGTCGCAATTGGCGGTATCGGATTTGTGCTCCAAGGCATAATATTTGAGCTCTTGGGCATACAGTTTAAACTCTTGAGCCCGAGTACTGCAGCGCTTATTGGTGCTGAAGTAGCCATTATCTCCAATTTCTTCCTTAATGATTACTTCTCATTTAGTGATAAGCGTTTAAGCGCAGCGCCATTTGTACAACGCATTGCGCGCTTTCACCTTATTTCAAGCGGTTCCGTCGCCTCTCAATGGATATTTATTTTTATTGCTGAGCGACTGACACAGAGCCCGCCACTTCTGCGCACTGCATTTGTACTGGGCGTGGTACTCGGGTTTGCTATTAATTACGCTGGATATTACTTCTGGGTATGGCGCAAAGAAAAATAACGAGCAAAAAATACATCCTGCCGTAGATATTTCTCAAATATTTCTCGCGCGAGGCGCTGCCGTGCGTGCCACTCCTCTTGCGTAAGGAGATCATAAAAGTCCCTAATGTAGCGCGGCGTTTGCGACACCTCTGCCATGGGAACGCGTACCACGATTTTTGAGTAGTCGATCGAATCTTCAAATGGCAAAACCACGTCGGTATCAAGAAGTACTGGGATTCTTCCCATCGAGAGCGCTTCAAGAAAGCGGTTTGAGTGATTGCCGTCTCCTTTGGGCGCAAGCACGAAATCACTTTCTATCATGCTATCGATAAATTCTTTTCGCGCTTGCTCTGGCGGGACCTCAATAGTACGTAGTGCTCCCGAAAAAGTTTTGCGCACAACAAAGCGGGTTTTAAGGAGCGGTGTTTTGCATGCTTCAAGCATCCACATGCGCCAGAACACACCTCGGATGCGTGCCCGTGCTTTACTGTTTATGACCGAGAGAAGCTCATACTCTATCCTTCGTATCCAAGAGCCTAGCCACTCACGTGTACTTGAAAACCCTGCCTTGCCGCAAAACGAAACGGTTGGCATATCGCTTTTTGAACGCAGAGCTATCCCCGCTTTTCCTAAATCCTCGGTAAGTGCGGGCGTGCTGATGTCGCCCGGTTTTTTAATCGACTTGTAGAGTGAGTACGAAAACACCTGTACGTCTTTTGGAAATGGAAGCCTGTGGGCGTAATCTGAACTAGAAAACGCATAGATTGGAATATTCTGTGCGTGAGCTTGAGCTGTGTGACCCTCAATGTATAGGCGCACCTCAGGGGAGATCTGCGTAAAATTATTTGGAAGAATGATCGCGTCTGCGCCTTGCGGAGCATCGGTGTATTCAACAGTCTGAAAATAATTTTCTGGAAGATTATCTTTAAAGAGTCCTCCTGCCTTTCGCTCAGGAGCAAATTTAAAGAGGAATAGAGGAAAGATGTCTTGTGAGTGCACGGGAGCCGGTGTGTAGATTTTCATACGACGGTACGAATATGTCCCATGACTTCCCTTGCTGCCTTTGGCCAAGAGAAATCTTTGCTGCGCACCATGCCTCTTTCAATAAGACGCTCTCGCAGCGCTGCGTCAGTATAGATTCTCTCCATTGCCTTGCTAATGTCTTCTAGATCGTGGGGATTAACGAGGAGTCCGGCATCTCCAACCACTTCAGCCATGGAAGAAACGTTTGACGTAATGACGGGAAGCCCGAGGCTCATAGCTTCAACTGGAGGCATGCCAAACCCTTCGTTGAAGGAAGGGAACACGAGTGCGAGCGCATTTTTGTAGAAAGAGTAGAGCCGTGCACCCGATGCATAGCCCACAAAAAATACGTCCGCTTCTAAATTGTTTGTTTTGAGCTCTTTCACCATATTCTCGTAATATAAGCCCCCGTAGTCACCAGCTATAACTAGCTTCACGGGGCTTTGGATGCGTTTCTTAAAATGTACGAAAGCCGAAACTATGCCGTGGACATTTTTGCGAGATTTAACCTTCCCTGCAAAAAAGAAGAACGGTTTAAGCCTCTCCTCTACCGCAGGCGCAGTCCTATCAAATACCGATAAGTCTTGGTACCCATCGTATACAACCCGCACCTTCTCCTCAGGTACTGAGTAGTACGCGTGAATATCTTTTTTCGTGGCGCCCGACGCCGCTATAACGAGGCGCGCACGCGAGAGCGAGCGTGGCATGAGTATTTGATCGCGCACAAATGCGAGAGTCTTTTCGCGTAAACCAGACACAGGCGTCTTCTGGCTCGCCAATTCCTGACAGATCATCACTGATCTAGTTACGCGCGGTGGTACAAGTGGCAGGAGTGGCGCAATAAAAAGAAGCACATCAACATCCCTGTACCGCAAAAAATAAAAGAACTTTCCGAGAAGTCCTTTTGGGACCTGCACATATGAAAAATCTCTACCCAGAACTTCTTTGCTCACTTGTTTTGAGGAAAAGATGGTGAGCGAATCATTACTCCCGAGAGGGAGATTGCGCATGTATTCAAGAACGACATAGCCCATGCCCGAGGCATGGCTCTCTTCATACGGCTCGGCAACAAATCCTATACGCATGCGCGTACTATAACAAAAAGAAAAGGCCTCGAGTTCCTTATAGAACTCGAGGCCATATGGTGTTAGTGCACAGATTCACGCATCTCGTAGAGCCATCGGTGAAGCGCCGCGACTCCTTTTTCAACGCCTACCTGTGGACTCCAGTTAACCGCACGTGAAATTTTCCGAATGTCAGACACGTACCAGGGCTGATCGCCGGAGCGCCACTCTTCAAACGTTACTTCAGGTTTTCGTTCGTCCAAGCGGCTGATGATCTGGAGCAGTTCGCGTAGGCTCACCGCATTTCCTGGACCACCGCCGAGGTTAAAAACCTTGCCCTTCACGTCGTCGATGTTCGAGAAAATCCCAAGCCACGCTCGCACCGCATCCTCGACATACAAGATGTCGCGAACTTGGTACCCATCGCCATAAATGGTGATAGGACGTCCTTCGATTGCTCGAATAAGAAAATGGGCAACCCATCCTTGGTCTTCCGTGCCAAACTGGCGCGGTCCGTAGATGCAGCTCATCCTGATGACTGCTGTGCGCAGGTCGTACACGCGAGCGTAATCCAGCACATATTGATCCGCAGCACCTTTGGAGCATCCATAGGGGCTGTGGAGATCAAGCGGCGCGCTTTCATCAACTCCGTGGCGATATTTCTCGTCACGTGGTCGATACCGATCACCTACTATTTCCACCTCATAATCCTCGAACAATCGTCCGTAGACTTTGTTGGTTGAAGCGAAGATAACCGGGACTTCGGGGTTGTATGTACGAACTGTCTCAAGCACATTGAGTGTCCCTCGAGCATTGATCTCGAAGTCCTCAATTGGACTCTTAAGGCTGGTCGTTACTGCAACTTGCGCGGCAAGATGCAATACCCCTCCGACGCCTGAAACCAGCGGCGGCAAGATATTCTGATTACGTATATCAACGCCATGGATGAGAATGCGATTGCCGTACCGAGACCTTAGCCACTCAACATTCTTCGTCACGCCAGGGCGTGAAAAATTGTCGGCAATGATGACATCATTGCCGCTACTTGCGAGCGCCGCAGCGAGATTGCTGCCAACAAAACCGGCTCCGCCGGTAATCAGGATCGGCTTCACTCATATTCTCCCTCTGATTGTGCCAACTCTCATGCAATTTTAGCACATTTTGTCGATTTGCGCAAGTTATTGTAACAGGCGCACCACAAAGAAGTGATGATAGGTGCTTCCAAATGGGACGAAGTCTCTCTCTAGTCTGCCGTGCTTCTCTAGGACCTTGCGAATACGGCTCGGCGAATATCCTTTCTTTCCTATCTCCCAATAGTGCTGACCATTGAAAACATGTTCTTTGGGAAAAGGAACCTTCAGCGAGATACGCACATGCGGCAAGAACGGGATCTTGAGGGAAAACGAAACCGGTGGGCCAAAGTGTGGCAGCGAAAGCACCACGTGCGTGCGCGCAACGCGCGCAAGTTCTCCAACCGCCTGATCAAATTTTTCAAAAGGAATATGCTCAAGCACCTCAAACGCGCACGCTACGTCAACCGACTTATCGGGCTTAGGTATGTGAGTTACGCTCCCCACAATATCTGGCCCAAGATCCGGAGCGATATCAAGCGACGTGTACGCGATGTCCGTATTTGTCTTAACAAAATTCCCAAATACCCCATCCCCTACACCAATCTCAAGTATAGAAGTTGGTTTGAGCCCAAGCACCTCCCTGAGCTGCCAATAGTAGCTCGTGAAGCGCTCTTCAAACCCGTAGCGTGCAAACTCATATCCTTTTTTGTCTATTTGCGGTGATTCCATATTAGCTACCAATCTCATTGAGAAGCGCCGGGATGAGTTTTGAAAGTGAGTGGCGCTCTACTATCTTATTACGCAAGGTTGCTACAACAGCAGCTTTGTCAGGACGGTTCATGATCTTGTCAATTGCCTCGGCAACCGCAGAGAAACTTCGATTCCCTACGTAGAGATCGAATGGCGAGAGAAGATCGCGGAAGGCTTCGTTGGTCGTTACAACCGGCACACCAACGGCGAGCGCTTCAAGTACTGCCTTATCGAGACTCCCCGTAGTACTTAGATTAATAAACAGATCTTCCTTATTAAGTAGGGCGGGCATTTCTCGTTGCGATACCGGACCGCGTAACTCCACTTTAGCGCTGTAGGGCCTTTTGCTGATTTCTCTCTCGAGCGCTCTCAAATACGCCTCATCATTTTTTGTACTTGGAGAGCCAATTATCGTAAAGCGAAATTTTTCTCCTTTCTCGTGAAGCTCGTCAAGAACAGAAAGCATCTCAATAACATGCTTTGCTGGAGCAATACGGCCTGACGTTACAATTCGCATTTCAATACTTCCCTCTTTTATGCCAGGTTTAAAACTTTCAGTATCAATGCCATGTCCCATCACGCGTACTTTGTGCGACAGAAGGCGAAAACTTTCTCTTGATGCGGTAAGAACCACATCAACAAGCGCATGAGCAATTCGCAAAGTTGGAGTAACACTCTTGTGTACGTACCAGAGCGCGACCCGCTTGCGCCAAAAGCGCCACAGCACTCCGCCCAACACCACGTACTCC
>DASPJS010000018.1:0-6025 GCA_035628495.1 Minisyncoccota bacterium | reverse complement strand
ATGTGCTTTTTTAATTTCCGCGGAGATTACAAAGGCACGGTCGAACGATGTGAAATCAGCTAGCGACATTAGTCGCAAAAAATTATGGCAAAGAAAAAAAAGGCCAAGAAGACAAAGAAGCGCAAGGCGTCTAAGAAGCGCCGATAACCGGCTTCAAAGGATAATTAGTATCCTCTCGAGAGAAAAATCGCTCTACGTCCAGGGCGATTTTTCTGTTTTAAAAAGTTCATAAAAATGCTAGAATCGCGGCACATTATGATCAGCCTGAAAAGTCTCTTTGGGGCGCCTGAAGCATCTGCGCTTAAAGGTGCGGAAAGAATCGTCGAGGCCATAAATGCACTTGAAGGGGAGTACCAGGCGCTCTCCGATGAGGCGCTGCGTAAAAAGACCCATGATTTTCGCAATCGTCTCGCGGCAGGGGAAACGCTCGAAGACCTATTGCCCCACGCGTTTGCCGCAGTGCGTGAAGCCTCGGTTCGAACTCTTAAATTAAGGCATTTTGACGTACAGCTCATTGGCGGCATCGTGCTTCACCGGCGCGGTATTGCGGAGATGAAGACCGGAGAAGGAAAGACGCTCGTGGCGACACTACCTGCTTACCTCAATGCGCTAATGAATAAAGGAGTACATGTCGTAACTGTTAACGATTACCTCGCAAGACGCGACTCGGTATGGATGGGACAAATATATACAGCGCTTGGACTCAGAGTAGGCGTGATCAACCACGACACATCCTACGTATACGATTCTTCGCACGTGAAAAAAGAGGATGATGCAATGCGCGATGAAGAAGGAAGTTTTAGAGTGTTCCACGAATTTTTAAGGCCCATTTCAAGGCAGCAGGCTTACCAGGCAGATATTACATATGGTACGAATTCGGAATTCGGATTTGATTATTTGCGCGATAATATTTCCTACCAACCGCAAGAGCTGCGCCAGAGAGGTCATTTTTATGCAATTGTCGACGAAATAGATTCTATTCTTATCGATGAAGCACGAACTCCGCTCATTATTTCTGCACCCACACAAGAATCGGAAGACCTCTATCGTACATTTGCCACTATCGCGTCCAAGATGAATCGCGATGAGGATTTTACCGTTGATGAAAAACGAAAAGCAATACAAATGTCCGACGCGGGTATTGAAAAAGCAGAAAAATTGCTCAACATTGAAAATCTCTACACTGAAAAGGGAATCAAATATGTGCATCATCTGGAAACGGCAGTTAGGGCAAAGGCGCTTTTTAATCGTGATAAAGAATATGTCGTTCGCGATGGAGAAGTAGTAATCGTTGATGAGTTTACCGGCAGGCTTCAGCCAGGCCGTAGATGGTCTGAGGGCTTGCATCAGGCGATAGAAGCAAAAGAGGGTGTATCAGTGCAGAAAGAATCGCGCACCTTTGCCTCTATTACGTATCAAAATTATTTTCGCCTCTACGACAAGCTTGCTGGTATGACTGGTACAGCGAAGACCTCGAGTGAAGAATTCTACAAGGTATACGGGCTTGAAGTGGCAGAGATTCCCACTAATAGACCGGTAGTCCGCAAAGACAATAATGATCTTATCTTTCAATCAGAGGCGGGTAAATTTAAGGCGCTTGCGCGTGGCATTAAAGAGCTTCATCAAAAAGGGCAGCCAGTACTTGTTGGTACTGCATCAATTGAGAAAAACGAATTACTCTCTACGTATCTAAAACGTGAAGGTATTCCGCACGAAGTTCTTAACGCTAAGAATCATGAACGCGAAGGAGAAATCATAGCTGAGGCGGGCAAGAAGGGTCGGGTAACCGTCGCGACGAACATGGCCGGCCGTGGTGTCGATATTAAGCTCGGTGGGGCACTTGCGTCTCGAGAAGAATATGAGGCAGTAAAGGCACTTGGCGGACTATTTGTGCTGGGTACTGAGCGGCACGAAGCGCGCCGCATCGACAACCAGCTGCGCGGCCGCTCCGGCCGCCAAGGCGATCCAGGAGAAACACAATTTTTTGTGTCTCTCGAAGATAATCTCATGCGTGTATTTGCCTCTGACATGCTCAAAGGCATGATGGGGCGCTTCGGAATTCCCGAGGATGAACCGATAGAAAATAGAATGGTATCGCGAGCACTTGAAACTGCACAGACGAAAATCGAGGGATTTAACTTCGATGCACGCAAGCACGTTCTTGAGTTTGACAATGTGCTTGATAGGCAGCGCCGCGCCGTGTATGACAAGCGCCGCAAAGTCTTAGTGGGCTCCGCCGCAGATGTCGCGAGTGTTCTTGAGGAACTCTCTGCAGGTAGCGAAGAAGCAAAAGCGCTTCTCGCTAAGAAAGAAGCGGAATTGGGTCGAGAGGGGCTATTGGCAGCTGCTCGAACTCTTGTGCTTCAAACACTCGATCAGCTGTGGGTGGAGCATCTTGAGTCGATGGAATATCTACGCGGTTCAGTAAATTTGCGTGCATATGGCCAGAGGGATCCGCTTGTAGAATACAGAAAAGAAGGCACCCGCCTGTATAGAGAATTTGAAATGGCCGCAGCTAACCAGGTATTCGAACTCGTAGAGAAATTAAACGAAGGCACAGCAAAAGGAGCAGTCTCACTTGCCGCTGCTCCGACTCCGACTCTTGTCATACCTCGAGAGCTTTCTCAGGGTGAGAAAGAAATTGGACGTAATGATTCTTGTCCGTGCGGCTCTGGCAAGAAATGGAAAAACTGCGGGTTAAAAAACACGCCTGAACATCAGAAATTAATGAATGAAAAGACATGAAGATAGGTGCTGAAGACCGAAAACGCATCATTACTATTATTAGAAAAGTAGGCAGCAAAAAAAATCCTAAGAAAGTACTCTTATCTTTCTCGCAACTATACGCAATGCTAGGCGCTGATGAAATCAGGCTCTGCAAAGGTCTACTCAAACTAGACCCTAGAAGATATGGCTTTCGAGGTCGCTACCTAGGCTTTCAGGCGCCTCCGAGGAGCATGAAAGCTGTGCGCGGACAAACCTATCGCATCAGAAATATACAGAAAAAGATACCGGTGCAATACTTGCCAAGTGAGGTATACGCAGCATGGGTGTCGCTTAACCGTGCAATGAAAAAAGAGATTGGACGAGATATTCTCGTGGAGTCAGGTTATCGATCGCCCGCGTACCAGCTTTTTAATGTGCTTTTCCATCTTGCAATGTACAACTGGAATGTACGCAAGACTTTGAGACGTGTAGCGATGCCTGGATATAGCGAACACGGCAATAAACACACAGCGCTTGATTTCATAACGGTGCGTGGCGTCCCTCAGGAAGATAATCTTTTTGCATTTGCACATACTCCTGAATATCGCTGGCTCACTAAGAATGCATCCCGATTTGGGTTTATCCTTTCATATCCTAAAGGCAATAAGCACGGCATTATGTTTGAGCCCTGGCACTGGCGCTATGTTGGAGTAAAGTAGAGCTATGGAAAATAAAATTCTCCACGAAGTGGCGATTACGGCAATCATTGTCAAAGACGGAAAATATCTCATCACGCGTCGCTCGATGCAGAAAAAGCGCTGGCCTGGAATGTGGACGGTACCAGGCGGGAAGCTTGAATCTAATGATTATCTAAGCCTTCCCAAAGACACAAAAGACTATTGGTATAACGTTCTTGAGAAAGTACTCAGGCGCGAAGTAAAGGAAGAGGTAGGTCTTGAGATTGAAAACGTTACGTATGTGACAAGCCTTGCAACCGTGCACAGCGACGGCAGCCCCTCCCTCGTTATTTCGTGTATGGCAGATTGGAAGAGTGGAGAAGTGGAGCTTCAACTTGAAGAATGCGACGAATTTGCGTGGGTATCACTTGAAGAAGCAAAGAACTACCAGCTCATCGATGGTATTTATGATGAGCTCGTCATGGCCGACAATCAGCGAAAGGGAAAGAAGAGCGAATGGACACGACATATGTATGCCTAAAGTTGGTGGAGTCTACAAACACTACAAAGGAACTCTTTACAAAGTGCTTTTCATCGCTAGGCACAGCGATACTGAAGAGGAGCTCGTGATTTATCAAGACATAGAGCATCCTGAGAAGATCTGGGCTCGAGCACCCTCTGTATTTATGGAAGACGTAGAAATTAATGGCAAAACATTCCCTCGCTTTGAGTTACAATAGAGATTCAAATGATTGATAGCACGGTACTCACTCTTGCTCCCGCGGCATTTCTTGCAGGAGTACTTATGTTTTTGGCGCCTTGTACGCTTCCCTTGGTGCCTGGGTATTTAGCATTTATTGCTGGAGGGCAGGGAAAAGTAGTGCGCAATGCAGTGGCGTTTGTGCTGGGATTTTCTGTGATTTTTATTCTACTGGGTATGTTTGCAGGAACAATCGGCGGGGTCCTCGCGCCGTGGAAGGACTTTCTGTCGCGCATCGCAGGGGCTGTGATTATTCTTTTTGGCCTCACGATGCTTGGGCTCGTGAGACTTCCCGTACTTTCAAGCGAGCGTCATGTGGGAATTCCAAAATTTCTCAGCCTAGGATCACCACACAGCTCCTTCCTTATCGGAGCACTGTTTGCAATCGGATGGAGCCCTTGCATAGGACCAATTCTAGGCACGATTCTTTTCATAGCCTCTGCCGAAGCTACAGCTCTATCGGGCGCACTTCTTCTTGCAATATTTTCTCTTGGCCTTGCCATTCCATTTATTCTTTGCGCAATCTTCGTTGATCAGGCGAGCACTGCTATTAGTCGCTACGCTCGCGCCACCGTCAGTCTCTCTCGTGTGGGAGGCGCTCTCCTCATAGGCATCGGCGCACTCATGCTCATGGGATCCATGGGTCTTCTTATCACGTGGGGCTATGGACTCTTTGAATTTATTAATTACGACGCACTCCTAAAGTATTTGTAGAGATCAATATGGTAAAATACAAAAATGTTAATTAGAGCGGTAGTGCACATTCTTGCAACTGCGGTCACGCTCTTACTTATGACATCGTTTGTCCCGGGTATTGCCGTTGAGAACTTCTACACGGCACTTGTTGTTGCTATTTTCTGGGGTCTCATGGGGCTCACTATTCGTCCAATACTTACGATTTTGACGCTGCCCATCACCATTATTACGTTTGGATTATTCTCGTTTGTACTCAATGCATTTCTCTTCTGGCTACTTTCGACGTTTATAGAAGGATTTTCAGTTGCAGGATTTATTCCGGCGCTTCTTGGCTCCGCCATTCTTTCGGCTGTTTCGTGGATCTTGCATAGATCAACCTAAGGTATTACAAAGACGAGATGTCTTTTGTTGATGAAATGACAATTATCGCCCGCGCTGGTCGCGGTGGCGATGGCGTGGTGCGTTGGCTTCACCTCAAAGGCAAAGAATACTCAGGCCCCGCTGGAGGCAATGGAGGAGACGGAGGCGATATTCACATTCGTGGTGTACGCGATATCAATCTTCTCTCACGGTATCGCGGCGAGAAGCGCTTTGAAGCCGAGGATGGAAAACCGGGAGAGGGAGCGGGGCGCAACGGACACCGTGGCAAGGATTTCATAATTGATTTACCGGTTGGATCTGTGGTCAGGAATCTCAATACTGGTGAGGTACATGAACTACTTAAGGAGGGAGATCAGAAGCTAGTGCTTAAAGGTGGTCGAGGTGGAGCGGGAAATGCCGTATTTAAATCCTCGGTAAACCGCACGCCCAAGGAAAGCACGGGTGGAGCAGAAGGAGAAGAAGCACAGCTCCATATTGAGTTGCGCCTTATCGCGGATGCGGGTCTTATGGGGCTTCCAAATGCAGGCAAAACGTCGCTACTTAATACACTTACGGGAGCAAAGGCGAAAGTCGGCTCCTATGCATTTACAACGCTCGATCCAAATCTCGGCATGCTCTACGGATATATCATTGCCGATATTCCAGGGCTCATCGAGGGGGCTTCGGGAGGTAAGGGCCTCGGGTTTAAGTTCCTTAGGCATATTGCTCGCACGAAGCTTCTAGTACATTGCGTGTCGCTTGAGTCAGAAGATCCGATCGCTGATTACAAAGTTGTGCGAGATGAGATATCTGCCTTTGAAAATGG
>DASPJS010000017.1:0-8476 GCA_035628495.1 Minisyncoccota bacterium | reverse complement strand
TGGTAGTCGAGGTACGTATCGAGATTTACATCTGTGCCGAGTTCAAATGGGAGTTCGCGCGCTTTAGAGAGAATACTTATCGCGTGTATATGGAGTTCAATGTCGCCATTCTGTACATCAGGGTTTACATTTTTCGACGGGCGCTCTACTACCGTGGCTTCTATAGAAACAACAAATTCCGGTCGCAACTCTTTTGCTACTGCCATTGCTAGGTCTTCACTTGGGAGAACCACTCCCTGCACCGAGCCGCTTCTGTCGCGAAACTCAAAAAAGACCATTTTGCCTTGGTCTCGACGCACAGCCACAGAGCCAGCGATTTTTACGCGGCTTCCCGTATGCTCTTTTAGATCAGCAATAAGTGTTCGCTCCATGTTAGTAAGTTGAGACGCCGATTTTCTCGCGCACTTCTTTCATCTTTGCCGATGCAATTGCTCGCGCCTTTTCTGCGCCTGTGTGCAAGATGTCACGAATGTCGTGCTGCGAGATTGCAGCGCGCTTTTCGCGCATAGGAGCTATAACATTCTCAAGATCTTTAATCAATGCTTCTTTGAGTTCCTTATAGTTGCCTTTTTTCGATGCATAAAAACTATCGAGCTCAGCAGTGTCTTTAATGAGGAGTTTATGGATCGCGTAGACATTTTCTGGTTTGTCGCCCGAAGAGTCAGTCACAATGCCCATCACCGCCTGTGCAACCTCATCTTTTGTGCCAAAAAGCGGAATGGTGTTTCCGTAGCTCTTGCTCATTTTTTTGCCATCGGTTCCAGGAACAACGCCAACACCTGAAAGAATTTTTTCTTGCGGTTCTTTAAACAATTGTCCGTACGTATTATTAAATTTCGCTGCGGCTTCTCGAGCGTATTCAATATGCTGGCGCTGGTCTTCCCCTACAGGAACGACATCGGTGTTGTAAAGCAAAATATCTGCCGCCATGAGCATCGGGTAGTTAAAAAGTCCAGCAGAGGGCTCAATTCCTTTTGCTGTTTTATCTTTATATGCGTGTGACTGCATTAAAAACGGTACCGTCACAAGACATTCGAAAATCCAGGCAAGTTCTGTGTGCTCCTGCACGTCCGACTGTTTAAAAATTATTGCTTTCTCGGGATCAACGCCTGCAGCAATATAATCTTTAACAACTTCGTAAATGTTTTGGCGCAATTCCTCTGGCTTCTTGAGGCTTGTGAGCGCGTGGTAATCCGCGATCATAAGAAAACTATCGAACTCTTCGTAGGCATCTACAAATGGTTTAAGCGCACCGAAATAATTCCCGATATGGAGCGCGCCAGAGGGCTGCAGCCCCGTTAAAAGCCTTTTTTTATCAACCATATTGGCCCTATAGTATCAGAAAAAACCCAATGTTAAAGGGTTATAGATAGGATACTTAGATCCCCTCTTCCTTCAATTTTTCAATTAGATTTTTCGCTGAACGAGAGAGTTTGCTCGGAAGATTTATTTTGACACGCACCAAGAGATCGCCGCGCTTGCCTCGTCCTGAAGGAACGCCGCGACCTTTCACGGTAAGTATTTCCCCATGTGATACACCGGGTGGAATCGAAATTGTTTCCTCTCCATCGAGGGATTGAATTTTATATTCAGCGCCCAAAATAGCATCAGTAAGCTTTACTCCGAGATCGGTCATAAGATTCACACCCTCTTTTTTGAATCGTGGGTCCGGAAGCACGTGCACTTTGACGTAGAGATCGCCTGCGGCACCTCCTGCAACGGCTTCTCCTGCGCCCGTGAGACGAATCATTTCTCCTCCGCTAATGCCGGCCGGAACAACAATTTCGATTTCTTCCTGTCTTTTGAGAGTACCCTCACCTCGGCAGGAGTGACATTTCTTCTCGGGAACTTTGCCGGTTCCATGGCACTGACGACACATTTGCATCATGGTGATCGAGCCAAAGAATGAGTTTGTTGTCTCATGCACCTTACCCGATCCATTGCATTTGGCGCAGGTTTCTAGCTTACTTCCAGGTTCAGCACCAGAGCCACGGCAGGTCTCGCACTGTCCATTTTTAACAAGGAGGACAGAGCGTTTGGTCCCGAAAATAGAATCGCGGAACGAAATCTCAAGATCTATAGATATATCGCGGCCGCGACGTGTTCGCCCTGTCGTGCCGCCAAAGAAATCCGTAAAGACTTCGCCGAAGTCGAATCCGAAATTTTGTCCAAACGCATCCTGGAATTGAGAAAAATCAAAACCATTCGTCCCAGCGCCATTGAATCCGCCACCAAATACACGGCCATATGAATCATATTCCGCGCGCTTCTTTTCGTCTGAGAGAATACTATATGCCTCGCTTACTTCTTTGAATTTATCTGCGTCGCCAGAACCTTTGTCGGGATGATACTTGTGCGCTAATTTATGAAATGCCTTCTTAATATCTTCTTTACTGGCGCTTTTACTTACTCCTAATACTTCGTAGTAATCGCGTTTATTAGCCATATATGCGGCCAGTATAGCACTTTCTAGGGCGTTGAAGAAGGCGGAGTTTTATCGTCTCCCGGAGCGCTTTGCTGACCCGGCGGTGGCGTGTCACCAGAGCCTTTTTGGATTGCCTCATATACCTTTGAAAGTTCACGGCCCAGCGCCTCTGTAGCGCTCTTTATATCTGCTGCATTGTTAGATGTTTTCTTGGACTCCACCTCTAAGATTGCATCATTGATTGATTTCTCAAGGTCAGCAGGAATTTTCCCTTTGTTATCGGCAAGCGCTTTGCGCGCACTGTAGACAGCCTGATCTGCAAGATTTCGCGCTTCGGCAAGCTCAATTTTTTGTTTATCACTTTGTGCATTCGCATCTGCGTCTTTTCGCATGCGTTCAATATCAGTATCGGAAAGTCCTGAAGAACCTTCAATACGAATGCTTTGCTCTTTGTTCGTTGCTTTGTCTTTTGCTCTTACCGTGAGAATGCCATTCGCATCAACGTCGAACGTCACTTCAATCTGCGGAAGACCGCGAGGTGCTGGAGGGATGCCGTCGAGCACAAACCGCCCGAGTGACTTGTTGTCGCTTGCCATAGCGCGCTCGCCCTGAGTGATATGGATTTCGACAGATGTTTGGTTGTCCGCTGCGGTAGAAAATACCTGTGAGCGAGACGTCGGAATTGTAGTATTGCGATCGATAAGTTTCGTAGCAACGCCGCCCATCGTCTCAATGCCAAGAGACAAGGGTATTACGTCAAGGAGAAGTACATCGCGAACTTCTCCACCGAGGATTCCTCCTTGAATCGCAGCGCCAACTGCAACGACTTCATCGGGATTGACCGACATGTTCGGTTTCTTGCCAAAGAATTTCTCAACGGCCGCTTGCATGGCAGGCATGCGTGTCTGGCCTCCTACGAGGATTACCTCATTGATGTCGCCGTTTTTAAATGGCGAGGCTTCCATTGCGCGCTTAGAGATAGCTATCGCACGGTCAATGAACTCCGCTGCGAGCTCTTCGAGCTTTGCGCGTGTCATTTTTATGAGAAGGTGGCGCGGACCGGTGGCGTCGGAAGTGATAAATGGAATGTTAATTTCTGTTTCAAGTGCAGTTGAAAGTTCGATCTTTGCCTTTTCTGCCGCTTCGTCGAGGCGCTGCCTCGCGAGTGGATCATTTCTGACATCGATGCCTGATTCTTTTTGAAATTCGCCCGCGAGCCAGTCAATAATTTTCTGGTCAATATCTTTGCCACCCAAGTGTGCGTCGCCATCCGTTGAGCGCACTTCAATGGAGCCCTCGTTACCTTCTGCCATTACAACCTCAAGCACGGAAATATCGAATGTGCCGCCACCGAAGTCAAATACGACTACTTTTTCATCCTTTTTCTTATTAAAACCATATGCAAGAGCCGCCGCAGTTGGTTCGTTAATGATGCGCTTTACATCAAGTCCAGCGATCTTGCCCGCATCTCGTGTTGCAGCGCGCTGCGCATCGTTGAAGTAAGCCGGTACCGTAATAACCGCTTCGGTAATGAGTTCACCCAAGCGCCTTTCAGCGTCACTCTTCAGTTTCTGAAGAATCATTGCCGAGATTTCCTCGGGACGATACCAATTGTCGCCCATCTGTACCTCAATGCCGCCGTTCGCACTTTTTCGAATTTCAAACGGCACCGCGCTCATGTCTTTCTGTACGTTAGGTTCATCGAAATTATGTCCAATGAATCTTTTTATTTGATATACCGTATTCTTAGGATTGGTAACTCCTTGGCGGCGCGCAATAAGTCCCACGAGTCGCTCGCCGGTTTTAGAAATCGCTACAACCGAAGGAGTTGTGCGAGCACCTTCTGCATTTTCGAGAATTTGAGGCTCGCCTCCGCGCATAACAGCCATTGCGGAGTTTGTGGTTCCAAGATCTATACCAAGAATTTTTCCCATAGTTATACGTAGTTACGAGTAATAATCTATTTTTTAAACACACCCACAGACACTTGCGCCGGACGAATGATAAAGTCGCCAAGAGTATAGCCTGAGCGCTCGATCGATACAATGGCGTGATCCTTCTCCGGCGTATCGACAGGCACTTCGCGCACCGCTTCATGTTTGTTTGGGTCAAATGCCTGCCCTTCTTCTGGCTTGTATGGCATCACGCCAAAGCGCTTCAGTGCTCCTTGGAGCTGCGTGAAGAGACCTTCCATGCCCCTTCTCCATTCGTTGTCAGGTCCAGCACTTTTCAGAGCCATTTCAAAGCTGTCGAGCACCGGAATTATTTCTTCAGTTATGGAAGCTTTGAGACGCTCCTCAAGGTGATCTCGACGCATCTCTTCATCTTTCTTGAAATTGGCAAAATCAGCCCGAGCTCGCTGCCATCCTTCGAGATATTCTTGCCGTTCTTTCTCAGATTTTTCGAGTCTTTCTCGAAGTCTTTTTATAGCGATACCCGGGTTTTCTGCCTCTTCTTCCGGTACAAATTCTTCATCCAGCGGCTCGCCTGACATGAAAATACTATACTCATAAATTCTCTTATGTCAAATTTTTCACAAAAAGAAAAGCTGTCCTTACGGACAGCTTCTCTCTTAGCGCTTCGACCACTGTGCTCGCTTGCGAGCTTTCTTGAGTCCGAACTTGCGGCGTTCTTTCGCTCTCGGATCGCGCTTAAGGAATCCTTCTTTTTTCAGATTGCCGCGCAGAGAGTGATCATATTCTACGAGTGCGCGAGAAATTGCATGGCGCACTGCTATCGCCTGTCCTGCAATTCCTCCACCACGCACCACTACATTTACAGAAAACTGTGTTGGAAGAGAAACCTTAAGAAAGGGTTCAAGCGCAGCGATTCTTAGCGGCTCTGTTGGGAAATAGTCGTTAGCTTCTTTCTTATTTATAAAAATAATCGTGCGAGAGCCAGGAGTGAGGCGTGCACGCGCGATAGCTGTTTTTCGACGGCCAACTGCCTCAATATATCGTTCTGATTTAGGTTTAGTCACCATATACTATTCAACTGTAAGCAATTTTATACGTTTTGCCTGGAGACGATTTTTAGGGAGCATACCCATAACTGCTCGTCTGATGGCCTCCTTATGACCCAAACGTTTCGTGAGCATACTATAATTTTCTTTCTTTTGCCCACCTGGATAGCCAGAATAGCGCACGTACTGCTTTGCTAGTTTCTTCGAGCCTGTGATGCGGATTTTTGAAGCGTTGATTATTTTTACTTCCTCGCCAACGATTTGATGCTTCACAAAATCTACTTTGTGTTTGCCAAGTATCGCCTTTGCCGCATCGCTTGCGACTCTGCCGAGTGACTTATGTGTTGCGTCGATAGTAATCATTGTAATTTTTATACAAACTCGATGAGCGCCATTGGTGAGGCGTCTCCTTTGCGCGGCATCATTTTAACTATACGGAGATACCCGCCGTTGCGGTCCTTATAGTTCTCGGCAGTTGCAATAAGTTTATTGGCAGTCGAAATATCACCAAGCGCCGCGATAAGCATGCGACGATTTGCAAGCGTTGCACTTTTACCTCTGGTAAGCATTTTCTCAACGAGTGGACGAATTTCTTTCGCCTTAGCCTCTGTAGTCGTAATGCGGCCCTTAATTACAAGAGAACGCGCAAGACTTTTAAGGAGCGCCTCGCGCTGACCTTTTTCGCGTCCAAATTTTCTGTTGTGATTATGGTGACGCATACTACTTCAAGATAATGCCGAAGTTTGCGAGCGCTCGCTTTACTTCCTGTATTGATTTCGGACCCATACCGTCAATTTCCATAAGGTCAGTCTCTTTCTTTCGAGCGAGACCGCCGACAGTGCGAATATTTGCCTTCTCCAGAGCACTTATAGTGCGGCTCGAGAGTTCAAGATCATCGATTCGGGTCTTCATGATCTCCGTTGAGTTTTCAGGAGATACTGCTTCGGTGGTTGCCGTAGGCGTCGGCGCTGGAGATGATTCGATTTCCTCTTCGCGAAAGCCTACAATCGCTTTAAGCTGCGTAATCATTATTTCAATTGCCTGCTCGAGAGCGGCACGCGGCGTGATCGTACCATCAGACTCAATAGAGATGCGCAGACGATTGAAGTCAGTTCTGTCTCCCACGCGCATATTCTCTACTTCATAGTTAACGCGACGAATAGGAGAGAAAATAGCATCTACAGAAATTTCTCCGATCTCGACGCGCTCTTTTTTGAGCGCCTCGCGCGCAACATATCCGAGACCGCGCTCAATTCTAAATTCTGCGCGCAATTCAGTATTTTTATCGCTGACTTCGCACAAATATGAGCTTGGATTAAGGAGGCGTACTTGACCTGGGATCGTAAGATCCGCTCCTGTTACCTTCATCGGTCCCTTAATATTGAGCGTAACTGTTTGGGCTTCGCCTGTAAGCATTTCAAAACGCAATTTCTTAAGATTAAGAAGAAGTGTAACCACATCTTCTCGAACTCCCTCAATTGTTGAAAATTCGTGCTCAACACCATCAATTTTGATCGATGTAATAGCGGCGCCGGGAAGCGAAGAAAGAATTATGCGACGCAAGGAGTTACCGAGCGTGTGGCCATAGCCGGGATAGAGCCCGTCTATTTCATATACACCCTCTCTCTCCTCTTCTGAAACCACTCGGGGCTTTGAAGGAAGTGTTATCGCGTATTCCATCATAAAAAATACTTACTAAAAAATAATTAACGACTATAAAATTGAATAATCGTTGCTGCATTAAACGGCAATTCAGTTTCCGAAATAGTTGCCGGCGCTTTCATCAAAGCGCTAAACCCGTCAGCCGAAATCTGGAGCCATTCTGGTGCTCGGTGCTCTTTTGTTGCCTCTGCTCTATTACCGAAGAGAGCGCTTCCTTGACTCTCCTTGCGGATAGAAACAGTCTCGCCAACCTTCACTGTGTAGGACGGTACATTCATGCGGCGGCCATTTACTTGGACGTGACCGTGAGAGACGATCTGGCGAGCGGCGCGGCGTGTTTTTACAAATCCTGAGCGATACACGACATTATCGAGTCTTGACTCAAGCCGCGATACTAGCGCTACGACCGAGTCTTTACCTCTTTTCTCAATTGCCTCTGAAGCGTATCGAGCAAATTGATTTTCTGAGAGTCCGTATGTAAATCGAGCTTTCTGTTTTTCAAGAAGCTGTGCCCCATAGTCGCTTCCGCCGCGCTTGCCACGAGTTGTGCGTGGCGCACGCGCTTCAGCAAGCTGATATTTCTGGGTCTGGCATTTCTCAAATACTGAGGAGCCGAGACGTTTGCATATTTTATATTTGGGTCCGATTAACATAATGATGTATTACACGCGGCGAGGCTTAGGTGCGCGCGGGCCGTTGTGTGGAACCGGTGTCGTGTCCTTAATAGTGCTGATATGAATGCCTTTTGTTGAAAATGCACGTATAGAAGACTCTCGTCCTGCTCCCACTCCCTTTACGACGACCGCAACTTCGCGAACCCCCATCTGTCCTGCACGCTCACCGATAAGCTCTCCCACCTTTGCCGCTGCAAAGGGCGTTCCTTTCTTAGCACCTGAAAATCCGAGAGCGCCGCTTGAAGACCACAGTAAAATATTGCCCTGTGGATCGCCCAAAGAGACCTTAGTATTGTTATACGTTGCCTCAACGAAGAGTATTCCGCTTTCGAGCTTGCGCTTAGGCGCGCGCGAAGAGGCAGCTGTACCTCCGCCTCCTTCTCCTCCTTTTTTGACTATTCGTTTCTTACCCATAGGTGTAGTCAGTAGTTATACAATATATTCTAAGTCTTTTCAACTTTTCGGCGGCCAGAGCCCATAGTCTTGCGGACATTGCCGCGCACCGTTCGGGAGTTTGTCTTTGTCCGCTGTCCACGAACCGGAAGGTGTTTTGCGTGTCGAGAGCCACGGTATGCGCCGATATCTTTAAGTCTCTTTATATTCCCCGAGATTTCTCGCTTGAGATCTCCTTCAAGTTTGAGCCCTTCAATTGCTCGCCTGATAGCCGCCTCTTCCTCAGGAGTTACATCATTAGCCCTCTTTGTAGGATCGACTTTGGCTTGAGCGCAAATAGTGCGACCAAGCGGAATACCA
>DASPJS010000016.1:0-8214 GCA_035628495.1 Minisyncoccota bacterium | reverse complement strand
AGATATCCTTTTCACGTTCGATGAACCTACTCGCCTCTATACAATTGGGGATGGGTACAGAAAACATGAGAGGTCAGCACTGGCGCAAAAGCGCGAGCCGACATATGTATGAGAACCAATGAATCCCCATTCGAAAGGATGGGGATTATTTTTTGCGTGGGTGCACTGCTCGAAGACTCCCAGCACACTCCATTTGGTCGGCAACATAAAGACGACAATTAATTGTCGTCTTTATGTTAACCAAATGGGTGCCTACCCGGATTCGAACCGGGACATACAGCTCCACAAGCTGCAGTGCTAACCATTACACCATAGGCACCATTCAAGTACTTTATACCTGAACGAGAACGAGAAATAAAGCTTACTCAAGGCTCACGCGATATGATCCCTTCGCTCGTCGGGACGAAATATACGCGAGTGTAATAAATCCGAGCCCGATAGTCGCAACTATAATTTCGGGAACGTGCACGACGAGCCCCACGAGCATCGTCAATGCCAACCCAAAAACCGCCCAATGGGCTCCATGTTCAAGATACGGAAGTGCCTGCAGTGTTCCTTGTCGCACCAGATAGACCGTGAGCGATCGCACGAAGTATGCGCCAATACCAAGACCTACAACAATAATCGGAAGTGACGTGGTAAGTGCAAATGCTCCGATAACACCGTCCAGTGAAAACGCAGAATCAAGTACGTTCAAGTACGCAAATAACATTGCGCCTGAGCGCACCATTCCTTTCGTCTCGACACTGAGCCCATGTGCGATGCCTTCAGTAAGCGTAAATATGATGATGCCGATAATGCCCGCACTAATAACGGTTTCCGGATGATCGTGCGATAAAAAAGATACAACAAGAAGTGTTAAAAGGGCGATTGTAACTTCAAGGGCCTCTACTCTTCCCCACTTCACAAGGTGGCGCTCAATGGGAGCAAACCAGTGGATAGTTTTGCCGACATTGAAAAAATATTTGAGCGACACCATGAGAAGGAACGTACCGCCGAACGCTTTTATTGCTGCCTCTGCACTGGTGAGAAGCCGCGTATACTCCTCAGGATTATACAGAGCAAGCGCGGTAATCGTGACAGGAGACGTCAGTGCGACAACGCTTACAATGATAATAGGTAGAACAAGTCTCGTGCCGAATACAGAAACCAAAATGCCCCAGGTGAGGAACCGCCTCTGCCATACAGGAGTCATATCCTGAAGGATTTTTGCGTTTACTACAGCGTTATCAAACGAAAGAGTAACTTCTAGTATTGCAAGGATCGTGGCAAGAAAAAATGCTCCTACCCCGCCCCATAGCCACACAGCAATAAGCGCGAGAATAGAAATCGTGACTGGGAAGATAAAAAGTTTCATTTACTTTCGTACGGTAATTGTTTTCTTGCAGGATACACTTCCTTCACCTCCATATGCAACAAGCAAAATGTAGGACTCTCCGCTTACATTTGCCGTGACCTCAAGATAACCTTGCGCTGCATATGTACCATAGGCCGGAAATTGTAAATCGCCTGTGCGCATTTCAGGAAATGTTACGTGTGTCGCATTAGTTGTGCTCCAGGTTATAACAACTTTATCCTTGAAAATATATTCGTTTTTATCCGTCGTGAGCGTGCACGTTGGGGCATTGCTAACAACTGAAGTCGCGGGCGTATTTTGAGACGAAGCTGCCGGAGGCACAGAAGCCTCTGGCGAAGTAGCTTTGCATGCGAAGGAAGCACGTGTGAGCGGTCCCACTACACCTGTTTGCGAGATGCCTTTTGATTTCTGCCATTTTTTTACAGCGTTCGCCGTCTTTGGACCGAAATATCCTGATACGGTTCCTTCAGGATAAATTTTTGAATCTCGTGCGAGAAGTTTTTGAAGCTTTGACACTTCGCCGTTAGTTTTTGCATCAGTTGCACCAAAAAAAAGAGTATTTGAAAGACTTATGCATGTCGGATCCTCCTGCGCAACGCCCACAATCGCTGTTTGGGTGAAATCCTGCACCATAAACATGGATACAAGACCCGCTATAACTACGACTGCAAGAAGTAGAAATGGAAGAGAGCGCGCATCCATAGAGACGTTATTATTATACAGTCAATTTAGTGGTCACAAGAGAGGACTTGGCTAAGCGCTCGTTGGGCACTTTAGTGGTCACGAATAAAAAGAGGATTTGACCCTTACAGGGTCAGTACAGGTTTCCCATTTTCTGAACAATTCAGTTCAGAAAATATGGGAGAACCTTTTCAAATCCTCAAGCAAGATGCTCAAGCATCTTGCTTCCTGGGCACGCAAAAATCCGCTTTCGCGGATTTGTTGGTGCCCAGGAGAGGATTTGAACCTCCAATCCCTTGCGGGAGCTACCACCTCAAGGTAGTGCGTCTGCCAATTTCGCCACCTGGGCGCTCAATCATTCTGCCGCAACTGGAGCCTCTTGAGAAGCAGATTCAACTGGAGCCTCTGCAGCTGCGGGAATAACTTTCTCAACGCCGCGCGCTTTGCGCATTGCACGCTTCACATCGCGAGCTGCCTTGCGGCGAATGAAGTAGAGTTTTGCGCGGCGCGTGCGAGTGCGGCGAAGGACTTCAATAGAATCAATTGCCGGCGAGTAGAGCGGAAAAATTCTCTCAACTCCTACTCCGCTTGCGACACGACGCACTGTGAATGTTGCTCCCGGCTCCGTGCCGTGTTTAACCGCGAGTACCATGCCTTCAAATGCTTGTCGACGTGCACTTTTGGTAGTTTTCTCTTTCTTGTCAGCACCCTTTCCAATCTTAAGTTCAACAATATTTTGCCAGACGCGTACCGTATCGCCAGCACGAATACCGAGCTTTGCGCGCTCGTCCATGTTGACCGGAGAAATTTTGACACCCGATGCCTGCATAATTTAGTGAGATATCACTTTAACACGCAATTATGACTCCCGCAATTGTGCCTCAGCGTGCACGAAATCTGCCGGAAGCGGGGCTTCAAATATGACCTTTCCCTTCTTGGGATGCTGAAATGCAAGCGAAAGTGCATGAAGCGCTAGGCGCGTAAATCCAAGAAGCGGCGGCCTATTGGGAGCATACAGTTTGTCGCAAATGATGGGGTGCTGGATTGCCGAAAAATGCACGCGTATTTGATGTGTTCTGCCAGTTTTAGGAAACGCCTCTACATACGCTGCTTCCTTTCCTGAGGTAACAGTGTGATAGAGCGTCTCCGCATCGCGCATATTTCCGTACGCACGCGTCGCAGATCGCGGCCCTCTGCCACCGCGAGATGAGCCTATAGGCCTGTTTATAATGCCACGCTCATCCTTGAGCGGTCCGTATACAAATGCACGGTATACTTTTTTTACTTCTCGATTTTGAAATTGCTCTTTTAAAAACTCAAACGATTTTTGAGTGCGAGCAATAACAATAATTCCTGACGTATCGGCATCGATGCGATGCACAATCCCCGGCCGTTCGATAACAGTACCATTGGGAAGCGTCTGTGTTTCTCCAACACCCTTGAGCTCCGGATAGTGAATTACAAGCCAGTCAGCAAGTGTCGCTCGCTCGTGCCGACCATCGGGGTGTACCGGTAGCCCTGACGGCTTATTGAGCACGATTATAGAGTCGTCTTCAAATATGACGGTCGGTTCACCTGCCATTGCGACGCTCTCGTTCTCCATATTCTTTCAGTATGCGATCTAACTCTTCTTCCGAGAAGTCAGGCCAATACGTGTCGGTGAAAAATAATTCAGAATACGTACTTTGCCAAGTGAGGAAATTTGAGAGACGTATTGCTCCTCCAGTTCGAATAATAATATCAGGATCGGGCATTCCTGCGCTCCAGAGATGTTTGCTGAAGGATTCTTCAGTAATTTCTTCATCACTTTTTTGCATTGCTCTCGCCGCTTCTATAATTTCTGCTCTGCCGCCATAGGAAAGACAGGTCCACAATGTTATTGCAGAATTATTTTTGGTATCGTGTTCGATCTGAGTCATGGCGCTCTGAAGATCAGGGCTGAATCTCTCGCGCTGTCCAACAAATCGTATCCGCACGCCATCTCTCGATAACTCCTCAAGATCTTTTTTGATTGATTCGCGAAAAAGATCCATTAAATAAGAAACCTCTGAAGTTTCTCGATTCCAATTTTCAGTTGAGAACATAAATACGACAAGATGGTCGATACCCCGGTCTCGCACCCATCCAACAGTTTTCTTTAAGGTCTCACGCAACCCAACACGGTGTCCTTCCAGTTTTGGAATTCCTTTTTCTTTCGCCCATCGTCGATTGCCGTCAAGAATTATGCCAATGCAGTTAGGAATTTTTGTTTCTTCCATATGGTATGGAACTACTCTACAGCACAATTTGTGTCACAAGTATTGTCTTTGTGGTCACAACTCGAAATTTACGCTGAGGGATTTGGTCACGCATAATTTGCTGCATTAGTGGTCACGAATAACTTTTTGTCGTCACAAAAAGTTTTCGCGACCCCGGCTCGCTATTTTGCAAGTGCAAAATATAGCTCCGCCTTGCCCCAAAGACAGAAAATCTGCCGCAGGGCAGATTTTCTGTCTTTGGTGCACGCTGAGGGATTTGAACCCCCGACCTTCGCTGTGTAAAAGCGCTGCTCTACCAACTGAGCTAAGCGTGCTTTCATCTTCGCCTGCGGTCACATCTCAAAATTTGCCGTCGCAAATTTTGGTCGCGACCCCGGCTCGCGGTTTTGCAAGTGCAAAACATCGCTCCGCCCGGCTTACGCGTTGTAAAGAGCAAAGCAGTTTGCTTTTTCCAACCGTGCGCCCCCGGTAGGAATCGAACCCACATCAACGCCTTAGAAGAGCGCTGCTCTATCCATTGAGCTACAGGGGCTACCGAATACCGGGCACAAGATTCAGTTGTAGAGTAACATAAATTGCGAAAATCGCGAGAACAATAATTGCGAACCAAAAAAAGTATTTATTGAGCGCCGCAAGTATTTGTGGGCCAAATCGGTAGGCAAGATATGCCGTGAGAATAACCCGCATAGAGCGTCCCACAAGAAGGCCGCCAGCGTAGTACAGAACTGGCGCCCCCAAGAAGCCAGAGAGATATGTAAATGGTTTATCCGGAAGAAGTGTGAAGGCAATAAAGAACATGACAAGAAAAATATTTCCGCCTAAAATTACATTGCTAACATCTTGGAATTCTTGAAACCCCGCAATTGGAGCAAGTAGCGCTTCAACTTCCCTAAACAGGAATGCTCCGAGAAAATATCCTGTCAGGCCTCCAAGAAATGTAAACACAATTGTGATTGCAGCATACTGCTTCCAATATTCTCTTCGGGCGAGAATCATCGCGACCATAAGCGCTTCAGGAACAATGGGTGAAATAAAAGGTTCGAGAAAAGAAAGAAGACATAGCCAAAAAAAAGCATACGGACCGTGTGCACGAGCGACGAACCATGCCCACGCTTTATCGCGGACAGTAGTGATGTGCTCAAAAATAATGTACATAGTTAGCGAACCTTTGCTCCGCCTGGAACATTTGTCGCTTCAAGCAAAGAAAAACTTCCATCTTCACCTGCTGCAGCGAGAATCATTCCCTTGCTCTCAAGACCGCGAATAGTTTTTGGTTCAAGATTATAAGCAAACGCAACTTTCTTGCCGATGAGTTTTGCCGGATCGGGAAAGTATTCGGCGATACCAGAAACAATTTGTCGCTCTTCTTCTCCAAAACTCACGATGAGTCTAAGTAGCTTGTCGGTGTTTTCTATTTTTCCTGCGTTACGTATTTCTCCAATGCGGATCTGGAGTTTTTTGAACTCGTCTATATTAATGAGGCCCTCCATGGTTCTTAATAGTATCAAGATAACTTTGTAAAATTAACGCCGCCGCTGACGCATCAAGCTTATCCGCTTTCGTCTCCCCCTCTCTTGTAGCGAGCGCCGTAGTCATAAACTCTGCCTGATAAGTAACCGGAAGTTTGGTTAGTTCCTCAATATCTTTTTTAAACTGCTCAATGTCTTCCATAACATCGTTAGGCTCGCCTTTAAAATTCCTTGATTCTCCCAGAATTATTATTTCAGCTTTTTGCTCTTCCATGAGAGCTACGATCTTTGAAAGTGCCTCTCTATCCGCTTCTATCGACGCAAGCGGAAACGCCACTGTACCAGTATCGTCCGATACCGCAACTCCAATGCGCTTCGTGCCGTAATCAATTCCGATATATTTCATGTTGAGGGTATAAGGGTAATCATATCCTCAAACTTTGAATATGAGGAACACAAAACCCCGTGCCAGGAAGATAGGAGCGAAGCGACGAAAGAAACCTTTGGTGTCTTTAGCGGGGGTCGGGGTTTTGTGCGGAGGGGGTGAGATTCGAACTCACGGTGCCTTGCGACACTCCTGTTTTCAAGACAGGTGCGATAGACCACTCTGCCACCCCTCCAATGCAAATACCATACACTGTTTTAGTAAATAAAGTATAGCAGGGCCGGTGTTATACTAAAATTACATGCCTGAAGGTGATCATTTGTCATGGAGTGTGACAACACACGAGCACAAAGAGCGCTCAATGGACTGGTATTGGGCATTAGGTCTTCTTGCACTTGTAGGAATTGGTATCGCTGTTTTCTTCAATAATATTTTACTTGCAATCATCATCGCGATAGGCGCCGGCTCTATTGGCGCTCTCGCGCTTCGCGGCCCTCGAGAACATACAGTAAGAATTGACGATCGCGGACTGTCGCTCGACGGTACTCGCTATCGTTGGGATGCAATCTACTCATTTTGGGTTGAGCACGATGAAGAGTATCCAAAACTTTTCATTACTATGCGCGGCGTTCTTATGCCTCACTTAACGTTAACGCTCGATAATCGAGCGCAAGGCGAAGCAGTACGTGAACATTTACGAAACTACGTTGAGGAAGAAGAGCAAGGTCCTCACATAGGAGAGCGTCTTACTGAGCTGCTCGGGCTATAAATTTGAGCAAAGGTTGCTGCAATAACCCAAAACCTGTAAGCTCAAATTGTCTATTTTGCTCCCGTAGTTCAACGGATAGAATGGCAGCTTGCGGAGCTGCTGATCCAGGTTCGATTCCTGGCGGGAGCACCAGTTAGGACTTGAGCATGCGCGAGACTTTTGCCTTACGACGCGCTGCGGTGTTCTTTTTTATAAGTCCGCGCTTAAGTGCCTTATCAATAGCTTTGTATGCAGCCGCGAGCGCAGCCTTATCTCCTTTCTGCGCAGTACGCACTCCTTTGAGTGCATTGCGAAGAGACGCTCGGCGAGCGTCATTCATCTTTCGGCGGCGTATGCTCTGGCGGTGCGCCTTCTTTGCCGATTTGGTGATTGCCATGCAGGGCACAGTAACCTGAAACTAAGAATTTGGCAAGAATTTGTGCTATGGCGGAATTCAGATTGAGTCTCCATAATTGAGGTGATGATAGGAAAACTGACTGGAGCATTTATAGGCGTAGTACCGGATGGAGCACTTATTGAAGTAGAAGGTGTTGGGTACGCCGTGCGGGTCCCCGCACTTGCCCTCGCAAACATGCAGAAAGAAAAGCAGGTTTCCCTTTTTATACATACTGCAGTCCGCGAAGACGCAATAGACCTCTACGGCTTCCCTACGCAGGATGAGCTCATTTTTTTCAAACAACTCCTCAGTGTTTCAGGAATAGGCCCCAAGAGCGCGCTTGGCATTCTCAACGTCGCCGATGTTGAAACGCTTAAGCATTCAATCGCAGCCGGCGATAATTCCATGCTCACGAAAGTATTTGGCATCGGTAAAAAGAGCGCAGAGCGCATTGTTGTTGAACTGCGTGACAAACTCGCGCTCGAATCCTCTGCGAAGGGAGAAAAAATTGCTGTTGGCACCGATGGCGAGGTCGTTGAAGCGCTCATGGCACTGGGGTATAGTGCCGCTGAAAGTCGCAGTGCCGTAAAGGAAATTCCTAAGGAAATCAAAGGAGTTAAAGAGCGTATCGCAGCATCGCTACGATACCTAGGCACCGGGCTTCAATCATGAAACGCCAGCTGCGAAAAATCCTCCCACCGCTTGTTTTTGATGCATATCACATTTCCCTTGCACTCTTGGGTGCAATTATATATCGATTCCCCTCTCAAAAACTCTTTGTCATCGGCGTCACCGGCACAAAAGGAAAATCTACAGTCGTTGAACTCACCGCGAGCATTTTGCGCGAAGCGGGACACACCGTCGCGTCACAATCAACGATTCGGTTTGCGATCGGCGACGATGTTGAAAAAAATCTCTA